>JALYLC010000386.1 GCA_030774435.1 Actinomycetota bacterium | reverse complement strand
TCGACGCCGCCAAGGATCAGTCCTACATGCTCGCACGGGTGCCGACGGCCGTGCTCGAACGCCTGCGGTTGCCGCTGGGCGACGCCACCAAGGCCGCCGTGCGGGCCGAGGCGGCCGCGGCCGGCCTGGCCGCTGCCACTGCGCGAGAGAGCCAGGACGTGTGCTTCCTCGGCGGCGGGGCGCTCGGCGACTTCCTCGCGCGCGAGGGCGTGCAGTTCAGCGCGGGCAGCATTCGCGACGAGGCGGGGCACGTACTGGGCAGCCACACGGGCGCCGCCGCCTATACGCCGGGGCAGCGCAGGGGCCTCGGCATCTCGGCGGCCACGCCGCTCTACGTGCTGCGCTCGAACGCCGTGCGCAACGAGCTCGTCGTCGGGCCGCGCAGCCGCCTGGCCTGCAGCCAGGTCGACCTGAGCGAAGCGCAGATCGAGGAGGGGGCGACGCGGGTGCACGCCAAGCTGCGCGGACACTCTCCCACGGTCGCTGCGACGGTCGAGCGGAGCCCGGCCGGCCTGCGCCTCGCGCTCGACGAGCCCATCTACGGCGTGGCCGCGGGGCAGACGGCAGCGCTCTACGACGAGGCCGGATGCGTCGTCGGATCGGGCGTCATCGCGACCGCCCGAACGCGCCCCTAATCCGCGTCTTAGTCGCATCTCTGCAATCCGTCAAGGGGAAATCCTCAAGTTTCGGCCGACTCCGACCGATGAGAGGGGCATGCAGCGCCACATGGCGCACCGTCATCCCCGGGCAGGAGAAGACAGAGACATGGCCGTTTCCGCAGAACTGATCGATGAAGAGCCCATCGTCGCGACCCCGCACCTGCGGCTCGTGGCCGATGAGGACGAGGTCGTCGACGACACGCCGAAGACCGCGCTGGCTCTGCTCGACGAGCCCGATGCCGAGGCCGAGTACGACGAGGAGGAGCGGGGAGGCCCCGCCGTCGACGTCCTGCGCACGTACGTGCGCCAGATCGGCAACGGCGCGCTGCTCAACGCCAAGCAGGAGCGCGAGCTCGCCCGCCTCAAGGATCTCGGCGACGAGGCCGCCAAGCGCCGCCTGATCGAGTGCAACCTGCGCCTCGTGATCTCGATCGCAAAGGTGTATGCACCGTCCGGCCTGCCGCTGCTCGACCTCATCCAGGAAGGCAACCTCGGCCTCATCCGTGCGGTCGAGAAGTTCGATTACACCAAGGGCTTCAAGCTCTCGACCTACGCCACCTGGTGGATCCGCCAGTCCATGTCGCGCGCCATCGCCGACCAGGGCCGCACGATCCGCCTGCCCGTGCACGTCGTGGACATGGTCAAGCGGCTGCACCGCACGAACCGCTCGCTGACGCAGGAGCTCGGCCGCGACGCGACCGTCGAGGAGGTCGCCGAGGCCATGGAGTTGCCGCGCACGCGCATCGTGCAGCTGATGCTGCTGCAGGAGGATCCGGTCTCGCTCGAGACGCCCGTCGGCGACGGCGACTCGCAGTTCTCCGACATGCTCGAAGACAAGAATTCGGCTCAGCCTCATGACGAGGTCGCGAGCGAGCTCGGTGCCGGCGATCTGCAGGGCGCGCTCGACGCGCTCCCCGATCGCATGGGCAGCGTGCTGGCACTGCGCTATGGCCTGGACGGCGAGGGCGCACGCACGCTCGAGCACGTCGGCGAGGCCCTCGGCGTGACGCGCGAGCGCGTGCGCCAGATCGAGGCCCGCGCGCTGCGCGAGCTCGCCCAGCGCAACCCGCACCTGCGACTTCAGCTCGAAAGCTCCGTGTGAGCGGACGCCGTCAGCCCGCGGAGCGCCGTCGCTTCCCGCGAATCGCCCAGGAGCTGGTCGTGCGCTACGAAGCGCTCGACGTCCAGCCCACGAGCGATCAGGGTCGCACGCTGAACCTCTCGGCCGGCGGCGTCCTCATCCTCGCGCATCAACCCCTGCCCAACGGGCAGCGCGTCCGCGTCGTGCTCGCCCTGCCCGGCGACGATTCCCCGATCGAAATCACCGGGCAGGTCGGGCGCGTGCGCTCGCTTTCCGATCGCGTGCACGAGGTCGCGATCGAGTTCGTCGAGGGCAACATCGGTGTCCAGCGCACGCTGCTCGATTACATCGAGGAGCGCGTCAGCCGCGAGCCCGAGCCCGTCGGCCCCATGTCCGCCTGACGTCAGGCGACGCGGGTGGGCGTGGCGGCGCCCGCGCGCGCCATGCGCGCGTTGGCGGCGCGCTCGGCGCAGCGCTGCAGCGACTCGGACACGGACGGGTTGACCGCTCCCGTCTCGGCCAGCGTGTCGACCGTCAGCTGCGCCTTCACGGCCAGCGCGACCGTGGTGATGACCTCGGATGCGCGGTAGCCGACGATCGATCCGCCCAGGACGCGGCCGTTGTCGGGATCCCAGACGAGCTTGATCATGCCGTCCGACTGGCCGGCGATCAGGCCGCGCGGGTTGGCGCGCAGCGGCTGCCGGGTGACTGCGACGCGCACGCCCTTCTCCTCGGCCTTGCTCTCGGTGAGCCCGACGCCGGCCACCTCGGGCCGCGTGAAGACCGTGCCCGCGATCGCTTCCAGGCTCATCGGGTCGACGGGGCGGCCGAGCGCCGAGAGCGCCGAGATGCGTCCCTGCATGGCGGCCGTGGAGGCCAGCATCCAGCCGCCGGTCACATCGCCCGCGGCCGAGATGTGCTCGTTCGTCGTGCGGCAGCAGCCGTTGGTCATGATCTCGCCGCGCGGGCCGACCTCGACGCCGACGGATTCGAGCCCGAGCTCCTCGGTGTGCGCGCGCATGCCCATGCAGATGATCGCGTGGGTGCCGTTGAACTCGCGGCCGTCCTGTGCCCGCACGCGCACGCTCTCGCCGATGCGCTCCACGTCGGATGCCCGGGCGCCCAGCTCGATCGCCATGCCACGCTCGAGGAACGCCTCATGCACGACGTCGGCCACGTCGCGATCCTCCGACGGCAGGATCTGCGGGCGGGACGAGAGCAGCGTCACGCGCGAGCCGCAGCTCTGGAAGAACTCGGCGAACTCGCACCCGGTCGCGCCGGCGCCGACGACCAGCAGCTGCTCGGGCAATGCGAGCAGGCCCAGCACATCGCGAGTGTTGAGCACGCGCTGGTGGTCGACCTGCGCGAACGGCGGCTCCCACGGAGCCGCGCCGGTGCAGACGAGCAGGTGGTCGTACTCGAGCGTGCGCGGGCCGCGCTCGGTCGTCACGACGAGCACGCCGTCGCGCTCGATGGCGCCCTGGCCGTACACGATCGTGGCCTCGATCAGGTCCAGCCGCTCGCGTACGCCGCGAGACTGGTGCTGCCCGATGAAGCGCGCGTGCGCCTCCGCCCGCAGCAGGTCGACGCGCGGTCGCCCGTGCTCGAAGACGACGCCGCGTTGCTCGGCGCGCTCGATCTCGGCCATGGAGGAGGCGACCTGCAGCAGCGTCTTGGACGGAATGCCGTCCGTCATCGTCCAGTTGCCGCCCAGCGCCATGCGATCGACGATCGTCACGTCGGCGCCCAGCGCCGCGGCGGTCGAGGCGGCGGCGTAGCCAGCCGGGCCGGATCCCAGGATCAGGAAGCGCATGTGCTCACTCGTCGAAGCCTAGTGACAGGGCGCTGGTCAGGATGCCGTGCGCTGAGGCAACGGGCGGGGGTCGTGCGTGCGCAGCGGCTCGGCACGGCGCCGAGGAGCGTCCCGCAGCGGAAGGCCGCGCAC
>JALYLC010000385.1 GCA_030774435.1 Actinomycetota bacterium | reverse complement strand
TCGCCGCAGGCCGCGCCGAGCGCGAGCTGCAGATAACGCTCGAGGCGGCGTTGCTCCGGAACGCCGGGGACATGCTCGCCTTCGAGACGATCGTCGCCGCGGGCGACCACGCCGCTGTCCTGCACTTCTCGCCGACGGCGCGCGAGCTCCGCAACGGCGACCTCCTGCTCGTCGACGCGGGCGCCGAGCACCGCGGCTACGCGAGCGACGTCACCCGCACGTACGCCGTCGGCGGGACGTTCACCGCCGAGCAGGCGCTCGTCTACGACACCGTCCGGCGTGCCGGCGAGACCGCAATCGCCGCCTGCCGTCCGGGAACGGACTGGCACGACGTCCACCGCGCGGCGGCGCTGGTGGCCGCGGAAGGGCTCGTCGAGCTCGGCGTCCTCCGCGGATCGCCCGAGACCCTCGTCGAGAGCGGCGCGGCGACGCTGTTCTTCCCGCACGGCGTTGGCCACCTGGTCGGCCTCGGCGTCCGCGATACCGGCGCGGCCTCCGACGAGGTGCGCGAGCCCGTGCCGGGCCTGCCGCGCCTACGCGTCGACATCCCTCTCCGGCCGCGCCAGGTGTGGACGGTCGAGCCGGGGATCTACGTCGTTCCCGCGCTGCTCGCCCGAGCGCGCGGCCGCGACGGCGTCAACTGGGATCGCGTCGACGAGCTGCACGGCTTCGGCGGCGTGCGCCTCGAGCAGAACGTGCTGATCACCGACGACGGCTGCGACGTCCTCACAGCCGTGGTCCCGCTCTAGGACGAAGGCGCCGGGGGCCCCTCGTCGGGCGCCCGCCCGTGCACCTTCTGGCGCTCGAAGCGGCGCCAGGCACCGAGGCCGACGACCGCCACGCTCACCACGGCGATCACGCCGCCGACGCCGAGCAGCTTCTCGATCACGTGCAGCGAGTGCCCGAAGAAGTAGCCGAGGCCGATCACCGAGGCGCACCAGGTGATGCCGCCCGCCGCGTTCCAGACGAAGAACACCCGCCATGGCATGTGCACCATGCCCGCGATCCAGGCGCCGAAGATGCGCAGCCCGAAGATCCAGCGGGCCAGGAAGACCGTCTTGCCTCCGTGCCGGGCGAAGAACTGCTCGCCCCAGGCCAGCGACTTCTCGATGCGGCCGATGTGCGCGAGGCGCATGACCAGCCTCCGCCCGCCGTAGCGCCCGATCGCGTAGCCGATGTTGTCGCCGAGGATGGCCGCCGTCGAGCCCACCGCGATCGCGATCCAGGGGTCGATGCGGCCCGTGGAGGCGGCCACGCCCGAGAGCAGCAGCGTCGTCTCGCCCGGCAGCGGCATGCCCGCCGTCTCCAGCAGGACGGGAACGAAGATGACGAAGTAGCCGTAGCGGCCGAAGAGGTCGAGCAGGCGGTTGCTCGAGATCGTCGGCTCGTAGTGGATGTACGCCCAGACGATCACCGCGATCGCCACGAGGACGACGGCGGCGATCGCGTAGATGCGTCGGCGGCCGCGCTTGGCGGACGGCGCAGCCGCGGCGGTTTCGCTCACCCCATCACCCGCGAGTCACCGTAGCATGCCGTTTCATGCTCCACGCCCTCGAGACCGTGCGCTCCGGGATGCCCTCCGCGCGGCATGCCGTCTACCTCAACGCCGGCACGTGGGGGCCCCTGCCGACGCGCGCCGCCGATGCCATGCGCGCGCGCGTCGACAGCGTCGAGTCCCATGGCCGCATCGGCTCGACCGGGTACGCCGAGTTCAGCCGCATCCGCGAGGGCGCGCGCGCGGCGTTCGCCGAGTCGGTGAGCAGCGACCCCGAGCGGATCGCCCTGACGCACTCGACGAGCGGGGGCATGAATCTCGTGCTGGGCGGCCTCGCGTTCGCGCCGGGCGACGAGATCGTGACAACCGACAACGAGCACCCGGGGCTGCTCGAGCCGCTCGCCGCCCTCACGCGCCGCTACGGCGTCGTCGTGCGCGTCGCCGAGGCGCTGAACGGTTCCGACCCGCTGGATGCAGTCGCCGCGCTGATCGGGCCGCGCACGCGCCTCGTGGCGCTCTCGCACGTGCTCTGGGCCAACGGTCGCGTCCTGCCGCTGCGCGCCATCTCGGCGGCCGCGCACGCAGCCGGCGCGCCGGTGCTCGTCGACGGCGCCCAGGGCGTGGGCGCGATCGACGTCGACCCGGCCGCACTCGACGTGGATGCCTACGCCGGGACGGGTCAGAAGTGGCTGTGCGGGCCGAACGGCGTCGGCTTCCTGTGGGTCGCGGATGGCTTCGAGGAGCGCTTCGAGGTGGCCGCCCCGAGCTACTACACGCGCGACTTCCGCAGCGAGGGAGCGCCCTTCTGGCCCGGCGCGCGCCGGCACGACGGCGCGTCGCTCGCGACGGCGGGGCTCGCCGGCCTGACCTCCGCCGTCGACTTCCGGCGCCAGCTCGTGGGCTGGAGCGAGGGCGCGATCGAGATGGCGGGCGTCCGTGCCCGCTGCGTCGCGTTGCTGTCCGAGGTGCCCGGCGTGACGCTGCAGGCCGAGAGCGAGGGCGCCGCGCCGCTCGTCGCGTTCACCGTGGAGGGAAAGGCGGCGGACGAGGTCGTCGAGGGCCTCGAGACGGCCGGAGTGCTCGCGCGCACGCTGCCCGGCCTCGACTGGGTGCGCGTCTCGCTCGGCTACTGGGTCTCGGACGGCGATCTCGACCGCCTGGCCGCCGCGCTGCGGCCGGCGTGAGCACCGGGGAGTTCACGCTCGAGGCGACTGACCGCGACGCGCGCGCGGGCCGCCTGACGACCGCCCACGGCGATGTCGAGACGCCCGTGTTCATGCCCGTCGGGACGAGGGCGACCGTCAAGGCCGTGGACCCGCGGGAGCTCGAGCAGCTCGGCGCGCAGATCATCCTCGGCAACACCTACCACCTGCACTTCCGCCCGGGTGCCGAGCTCATCGCCGAGCTCGGCGGGTTGCACCGCTTCATGGGATGGGAGCGGCCGATCCTCACCGATTCTGGTGGTTTCCAGGTATTTTCCCTGGCCGACACGCGGAAGATCGACGCCGATGGCGTGACGTTCCGCTCTGTCTACGACGGCTCCGAGGCCCGTTTCACGCCCGAGCTCGCTATGGCGGTGCAGGCGGAACTCGGATCCGACATCGCGATGGCCTTCGACGAGTGCCCGCCCGCGGGTGCGCCGCGGGCCGACCTGGAGAGCGCGGTCGAGCACACGTCGCGCTGGGCCGAGCGCTGCGTCGCCGCGCCGCGGCCCGAGGGCCAGCTGCGCTTCGGGATCGTCCAGGGCGGCACCGACCGCCCTCTGCGGGCCCGCTCGGCCGGCCACCTCACGGCTCTCCCGTTCGACGGCTACGCCATCGGCGGGCTGAGCGTGGGCGAGGAGCGCGAGTTGATGTTCGACGTCACGGCATCCACCGCCGCCCTGCTGCCGGCCGCGCGCCCGCGCTACTTCATGGGCATCGGGGATCCCGAGGGCATCCTGCGCGTGATCGGCGCCGGCATCGACATGTTCGACTGCGTGCTGCCCACGCGGCTCGGCCGCACTGGCTCGGCGACGACCTGGGAGGGCCGGCTCAATCTGCGCAACGCCCGCTTCGCCCGCGACGACGGCCCGCTGCAGGAAGGCTGCGAGTGCCCCACCTGCACGCGCTTCTCGCGTGCCTACCTACGCCACTTGGTGGCGCAGGACGAGTTGCTCGGCCTGCGGCTCCTGACGCTGCACAACCTCTCCTTCTTGCTCGAGTTGTGCCGCGAAGGGCGCCGTGCGATCATCGAGCACCGCTTCGGCGATTTTTCCGCGGCGGCACTCGAGCGACTCGGCTCGGGGACCGCCCAGAGGACGCCGGGCGCGGCGCGGGGGGCACAGTGAACAGCGCGGGGATCACGCTCGTCTGGATCGTCGGCATCGCGATGCTGACGTGGTTCCTGTTCATCCGCCCGCGGCGCCGCATGATGACGCGCCAGCGCGAGTTGCTCGGGGCGCTCTCGACCGGGGATCAGGTGGTCACCGTGGGCGGCGTCTACGGCACCATTGCCGCGCTCGACGGCGACGAGGTGCGGCTCGAGGTCGCGCCGGACGTCGTGATCCGGGTCGCGCGGCGGGCCGTTGCCGCGCGGGTCGGGCCTCCGGTGGGGGCCGAGGAGCCTGAGACGGAGACCTAACACCTTTTCGTGTTCGGGTTCTTAAGACCGTAGGGACCTCAAGGCCCAGGCGACTAGTATGAGGAGTCGCGTGACCGACAGAGCCAAGAATCACCTGATCCTGCTGGCCATGCTCGTCCTGCTCGGGCTTACGGCCGTCGTAGCAGTCGTGCGCTCGCCGGTGCTGGGCCTCGACCTGAGAGGCGGCCTCGAGGTCGTGCTCAAGGCCGTGCCCAACGATCCGAAGAACCCGCCGACGCAGGCTCAGATCAACCAGGCGATCTCGATCATCCGCTCGCGCGTCGACAAGCTCGGCGTGAGTGAGCCGGAGATCCGCAAGGAGGCCAACAACGAGGTCTCCATCGCGCTCGCCGGCATCAAGGACCCGAAGGCCGCGGCGAGCATCATCGGCTCGACCGGCCAGCTCTACATGCTCGACTACACGGGCACGCTCGAGCCCATCGTCTCGAAGAGCGCGAGCGGCACGGCCGCCTACCGGCCGAGCCTGTACGCGCTGCTCAAGGCGGCCAAGAACAGGCCCAACACGCACCCCTACGCCGGCGCAACGCCGGAGCAGTGGTACGCGTTCAATGCCAAGACCCACAAGCGGCTGCTCAACTCGATCGGCCAGCCGTGGCCGCCGGGCGCCTCCAAGAAGCAGCTGCTGAGCGATCTGCGGGGCCAGGCCAAGGGCGCCGTCCTGTTGCGCGCCCCCGCGGGCACCATCTGGGCCGACGATCCGGTCGCCGCCAGCAGCGGCACCCCCGCGCAGGATCGCTTCGTGATGTTCCGCATGCCGAGCGACAAGAACATGGTCGTGTTCGGCAAGGACGTCCGCAACGCCAAGTCGGACTACGACCCGCAGAGCGGCCCCGACGTGACGATGGGCTTCTCGGGGACAGGCACGAAGGCGTTCCACGCGATCACCGCCGACTTGGCGTCGCGCGGGCGCCTGACGCAGAACACCGAAGTGCCGTTCGCGGTCATTCTCGACAACAAGATCGAGGCCACACCCACGATCTCCTACCAGCGCACACCGGGCGGCATCGACGGCAATGCGCAGATCACCGGGCTCACGAGCAGCGAGGCCAACCGCATCGCGCTCGTGCTGCAGTCGGGCTCGCTGCCGGTCACGTTCAACACCCTCTCGCAGTCGCAGGTCTCGGCCACGCTCGGCAAGGACTCGCTGCGCCAGGCGCTGATCGCCGGCTTCCTCGGCCTGCTGGTGGTGATGATCTACCTGCTGGTCTTCTACCGGCTGCTGGGCGCGGTCGCCGACCTCGCGCTGCTCATCTACGCGGCCTTCTTCTACGGCCTGATCGTGCTCATACCGATCACGATGACGCTGCCCGGCATCGCAGGCATGATCCTCACGATCGGCGTGGCCGCCGACGCGAACGTCGTCATCTTCGAACGCATCAAGGAAGAGGTGCGCCTCAGCAAGACCGTGCGCGCGGCCATCTCATCGGGCTACACGAAGGGCTTCCGCACGATCATCGACGCCAACGTGGTGACGCTGATCACCGCCGGTGTGCTGTTCATGGCCGGTACCGGCAGCGTCAAGGGCTTCGCCTTCACGCTCGCCGTCGGCGTGCTCGTCTCGATGTTCACGGCCGTGCTGGCGACGCGCGCCATGCTGGGCGTGCTCTCCGGCTTCCGCTGGTTCAACAACGCGGCGATGATGGGCGCCTCCGGACAGAAGGTGCGCTGGCGCGCCGACATCACGGGCCGCAAGTACCTCTGGTTCGTCATCTCGGGCGTCGTCGTGCTGATCGCGGCCGGGTCGCTCGCCACCCGCGGGCTCAACCTCGGCATCGACTTCAAAGGCGGCACGGCGATCGAGACGACGTTCGAGAAGCCGGCCACGCAGCAGCAGGTCATCAACGTGCTCGCCGGCATCAACGGCAACCTGAAGAAGGACGCCGTCGTCCAGGGCCGCAGCAATCCGGACGCGCCCGCACAGGGTGACAAGTACCGCCGCTTCGAGATCAAGGCGCCCGCGAAGGCGCTGCCGCCCACGGCGATCAACAAGGTCGAGACCCAGCTCAACCAGAAATTCGGGATAGCCAGGGACAAGAACGACAAGTCTCCGCTGTTCGACTCGAAGTCGGTCTCGGCCTCGTTCGGGCGCACGATCCTGATCGGCGCGCTCTACGCGATCATCTTCTCGATGTTCCTGATCGTCGGGTACCTGTCGTTCCGATTCGAGTTCAAGTACGCGCTGCCCACGATCGTCGCGCTGCTCCACGACGTGATCATCACGATCGGCGTGTATTCGCTGACGGGCCGGGTGGTGACGGCTGCAACCGTCGCCGCTGTCCTGACCGTGCTCGGCTACTCGCTGTACGACACGATCATCGTGTTCGACCGGGTGCGTGAGAACACGCCGTTGCTGCGCAAGAACTCGTTCGCCCAGATCGTGAACGTCTCGATCTGGGAGACGCTCACGCGCTCGCTGAACACCTCGCTGATCACGCTGTTCCCGATCGCGACGCTGCTCGTGTTCGGCGGCGCGACGCTCAAGGACTTCGCGTTCGCGCTGCTGATCGGCATCGCATCCGGCGCCTACTCGTCGATCTTCATCGCCGCCCCGCTCCTGAGCCTCTGGAAGGGCCACGAGAAGGAGTTCCGCCGCCGCCAGGCGACCAGCATCGAGAAGGCGACGCTCGGCACGGTCCTGCCGGGCCTGGCCGGCGGTACGGGCGGAGGCGCGGCGACGGCCACGGCCACCGTTCCGGTGCGGAAGAAGGCCGACGCCATGCCCGAGGGCGTTCCGGTGCCGGAGCTGAGCGACGAGGAGCGCGCGGCCCGCGAAGCCGCCCGCCGCAGGCGTGAGGAACGCCGCCGCAAGCAGGGCCGCGGCCACGGCCGCCGCACCTAGCGGCCCCTGAAGCTCCCCGGCGAGTCAGGCGCAGGCGCGCTGCTTCTCCTCAGCTCTGAGGGGGCGGCTGGCCGAGCGTGATCGCGTTCCCGTCGGGGTCGTGGACGGCAACCTTGCGCACACCATCGGCGATCGTCTCGACCTCGCCGACCTCCAGGCCGCGCTCCCTGAGGCCTGCGATCCGCTCGTCGAGGTCGTCTACGAGCACGGTCACGAGTGCGCTGCCGGCTCGCCCGGCATCGGCCACCACGTAGATCCAGCCACTCTCCGTGAGCTGCCAGGCTGCTTCGCGGCTGTGGGGCACGAGATCCGGCGGCCGGGCAGCGAAGCGCTCATACCAGGCCCGGGCAGCTTCGAAATCGGCGACCGGAATGCCGGCGAAGACGTGCGTCACGCCCATCGCCCGAGTCTAGGCGGGAAGGCGCGTGAGGCGGCGAAGTCGGCCGCGTACACCGTCGTGCGCGCCGTGATGTCGCCGCCACTTGGGGTCTGACCCCGTCTGGCGGGGTCTGACCCCAGGTGGCGGAGGCTGGCACTGACCTGTCCAGCAGAACCGCAAACCGTTTAGGCATGCGGAAAGCGAGTCGCTAGCGAGGTCGCGATGAGGCACTCTCGGCTAGACCCTCGCAAGTGCATCGATGCCCAGGAAGCGCATGGTTGAGCGGATCTCCACCCTGGGGTCAGGCTCCGCCACC
>JALYLC010000384.1 GCA_030774435.1 Actinomycetota bacterium | reverse complement strand
GCGTTGCTCTCGCCGGCGGCCAGCGCGGCTGCGCTGAACGTCGTGGAGCGCGACCAGCGGCTTCGGCGGGCTCGCTGTCGTCGGCCACGGACACCCCCCGGCGCGCGTCTCGCGGATCGAACCAAGGACACCACGATTTTCAGGAAGGGAGCGAAATCTCTCTAACTGGGCCGAAAGTCCCGCAATTGAGCGGGAATCCGTGGAGCGGCGCCGTGGGTCGAAAGTCCGCAAATTCCATTCTTTCCTGGCGGATTCGGGCACTGAGATGCGCTTCGGTGCCCAATTCGGTCGCTGGCGGACGCGCGTCCCGACCTCGTCCACTGCTCGGACTGGCCTGGGCGAGCTCGACCCCGGAGCCGGACTTCGACCCTGGAGCCGGACTCGAACAGGCGGTCTCCTGGGCGCGATCCAAGGTGGCCTTCGATTTGAGTTTGCGCGGTAGTCGGCCACCGGGCATCGCGCTCACCCGCCGTTCCCGACGAACGGAGGCGCGGGAAGGGTCCGGTGGTGCACGATGCTCTCGCGACGCTTCGGGCGAGCGTGAGAGCCCACGTCGTCGCTATTGCGGCAGCTTGTAGCCGCGTTCGGCTTTGGCGAGCTCGCCCGACTTGGCCATCTTGGTGAGCATCGTGCTGACGGTGGCAGTGGCGATGCCGGTGGCCTTCGCGATCTCCGAAGCAGTCATCGGTCCACCCTTCAGCGCGTCGAGCACCTTGGCCTTGTTCTGACCGCGCGGGGCGCGAGCCGGCACGCTCGCGGGCTTCGCGGCGCGGGTGCGCGTGGCGCTGCCCGCCGGCGCTGCCGTGGGCTTGCGGTTGCGGCGGACCGTGCTCACACGCGATCGGACCTCACCTTCCAGGCGGGTCAGCGCGTCACGCAGACGCTCAAGCTCATCGGTGAGCTTGTGGTACTGCTTGAGCTGGTCTTCGATGTGCTTGATGCGCGCCTTGACCTGTTGGGCAATCGCGCTGACATCAGGGATCTCCGGCATGTCACTCCTGGCTCGGGTCGCGCTACATCGTAGTGACGCTCACTTCCGGGCGGCTGCGCGCACACCATCAGCCACCCGCCCCACCCACACTCACCCCGAAGGCCTTCCGACCACCTGCCCGGCTTCAGCCTGAGACCAGGGCAGTTGCCCGGCCTGAGGCGCACGAAGGAGGCTCGCTGCTCCCTCTCGTCCAGAGCGGTAGCGGGCGCCGCAGCGACGCGAGGCAGCGCCGCAGACTGCTCCCTTCGTCGAGAAGCAGCAGCGCCGGAACGCTCGAACGACACTGCCCCTCGTCGCGCGAAGCGAAGGCGGGGGTCGTCTCGCCGAGCTAGCGCTACCGATACCTCGGCGGCCGCTCCTTCAGGGGGTGCGCGGTCGCCGTTCGATCTGGTCTTCCATGATGCGAAGCTAGATCGATGGACAAAGTCCTTGACGAACTCGACAACCAGGAAGTTCACCTTCGACGGCTCGCACGCCGGATTGACGGGTTGCAGCCGGCAGAGGGAGGGGTGGAACTCCAGGTCGGTCGCATTCTGCAGCTTCGCCTTGAGCAACTGCATGCGACGCGGGCTGATGACCCCCCGCCCGGCTGGCCCGATGCGGCATCGACCATGGTTGCCCGCGTGGGGGCGCAGCGCGAGGCGATCGAGTTAGTGGCACGGCGTGTCGAAGAGTTGGGCGGAGCCATCAGCACTGCCGACATCTCGCGGTCCTTGGCTCAGGGGCGGGAGCGTATGCCGTTCGCACTGGAGGGGAGGTTTCACGAGGGTCCGCTCGTCGTGACGCCGAGCGCCTTAGAGCGTGACTTCTACGAGCTGCTGTTCAACCCGCAGCAGGAAGCGCTGCTTCGAATCGATAACGCCATCGACGGGCTCGAGGGAACAATCCAGCGTCCGCGGGCGCCCGACTGATCGCCCTACGGAGCAGGGCGGGCGGGCGCTCGAGCTGTGTGTGCCGCTCATCGCGGAGGGTGTCGCGGAAAGGTGTGTGAGTTCGGCGGGGTAAGCGCGGTCGCGAGAACGGGTGCTCGTCGCGCGGGCCGATTGGGCCGCGCCGAGCTGCCAGCATTGGCTTCGCCAACAAGCCCGGCAAGCGCGACGCGCTCGCCCGCGCCGGCGCTTCATCGACGACATGCGAGCGTTTCTCCGGGCCGCGTCACTCACATCGGCGTAGCTCGTATGCTC
>JALYLC010000383.1 GCA_030774435.1 Actinomycetota bacterium | reverse complement strand
TTCGACGCCGACGCGGCAAACCTGATGTTCACGCTCGTCTCCGCCCGCTACGAACGCGCCTCGCTGATCGTCACCTCCAACAAGCCCTTCAGCGAATGGGGCGGCATCTTCGGCGACGACACAACCGCCGCCGCGATGATCGACCGGCTCGTCCACCACGCCGAGATCCTCAGCCTCAAAGGCGACTCCTACCGCCTCAAAGACCGCGACCTCGACCGCCGCGCCACCCCCAACCAGTAGGCCCGCCCGCGTTGCCGGGGCCGTCCTCCGCTCCGCCCTACGGGCTCCACTCCGAACAGCCCCGGCAACGCGCAGGGGGGTCAAGATTCAACCGGCAGAAGGCGGTCAGTTTTCAACCGGCCTTGACAGCTTCGCTCGGGGAGAGCGCCTGTATCGCACCCAGGAGGTCAGCGGTTCGAGCCCGCTTAGCTCCATCACAGAAATCCCCGCTCTTACGGGGATTTCGCGTATTTGGAGCGGAGCCGCCAAATGAGGCGAAACGCGAAGAAACGCGTCCCCGCACATCCAAACGCGAACACCGGTGTGCGGCGCGGTGTGCGGCAAGCGGCTCGCGTCCGCCCGGTTCTGTGTGATCCGCGCGCATTGGTTGACGCCAGCCGCATGGAACCTGCACACCACCCGTGCGGTGGTTTCGGACGACGGGGTCGGCGTGCTGATCACGGTGGCGGGACGCCTGTCCCAAGGCGCGTCGCGCGATCTCTGGGGTGTGGACGCGGTCGCTGCCGCGGCGCGCGCCGGGTGGCCAACCATCCCGACCATCGAGCTCCCCGGCTCCCAATCCACAGAGGTCGTGGACCAGCGACCAGCGCCTCGACGCCGCCCTCCTGCTCCCCGCGATCCGCGGCGTCATCCCCACGACGACCCACGCTCAATCGCCACCCTGCAACGCGTTCAAGCAAGAGTTGACCCAGGAGAGCTACGCCTACCGCTACCGCCCCGACGAGCGACCGCTCGACGAGGCATAAGGCGCCTTCCTGCTTGTGCGGCTCGTCTTGTCGCTTGCATACGGGCAACAGGGCGACGCCGTCGCCGCGGCACGCTGGTTCGAGCGCAACCGAGCCGCCTCCGGCCCTCCCGGCCTGTTCTCCGAAGAGTTCGACGTCACCCAGCGGCAACTGCGAGGCAATGGACCGTCGCAGGCGGCGCATGCGAAGAGCGGGAAAGCTGAAGCGGGCAGCGTAGATGCTGCCCGCGTCACGCCGCTGCGCCCTCCAGCGGGCCTGCCGTCAGAGTGGGTCTTCCACCCAGAGAAGTGGTGTCCCGGCCACTCCATGCGGCACTCCGGTCCCCACCTCAGGCTGTGCTTGACCCGGGACCTACCGGACAGTCATGCTTGTGCCCGTCGAGGTCGCACTGGCGGCTTCACACGCGCGCGAGCGTCTAGCAAGTCGCGGCGATGTGGACGCCGCGCAGGACGTGATGACCTTCCTCGTCCTCCGCGGGCCTAGCGACCCCCCGCCTCGCGGCCACTCGTAATGAAGGGTCCGGGGTTCGAATCGCCGGGTCGGCTCTTCTAATCGGAAGCCGACATTCTGGCTGTTTGCGGCCTCTTCTCTTCGAATCTCGGCGCAACACAGACTGCTGAGTGGCGACGTCGAGCGACGCTCGGATCGCAGTTTTGGAACCACGCTGGAACAAGGCTGGCACAGAACCAGCGCTCCGCGGCTACTCGCAAAGACCGCGGCCGAAGCGCCGTCTCGCGAGCTAGCGGGCGTGATTGGCCGGCCGCCGAGCGTCGCGCGTGCTGATCGCACGCCATGCTCGGTCGCGGAGCACTGCACGTCGTCGCCATCGCACGAATTCGTCACCCCGCCGAGACCATCCCCTACTACCATCTACTCGCAGCAGCAGGCAGGCCCACGCCAGGACTAGGGTGGACTTCGAAGGAGGTCGAATAACGGTGAGGATCTGGGGCCTTTCGAAGAGAGGAGCGCACTACCGACCCGCTCCCACGCCGGATGTACGGTGCGACCACTGCAAGTACATGCTTCCCCGGCTCGCCCTGGGCGGGTGCAGGTTGGTTCGGGGACCGATCCGAGGCTCCGGCACCTGCGACGAGTTCACTCCTCGCGGCGCTACCGAAGGCTGACCTTCGTACAGCTGGATCTCTACACCACCGCTTCGGCGGTCCCCGGCAGATCCTCCTTGAGAGACCCGAGGACGTACTCGGCACCGGCTTCACGTAGCTCCTCTTCGCTGTAGTGACCGCTGGCGACACCGACGCCAATCGCATGAGCGGCATGTGCCGCGGCGATGTCTTTCGGTGTGTCGCCGAGGACGAGGACGCGATGCGGGTTGAGCGGCGAGCCGAGGATCTCACCGGCACGTTCGATCGCTTTCCGCGTGAGCTCGCCGCGGTCGGCCGAGTCGGAGCCGTAGCCGCCGAAGGAGAAGAAGCGGTTCAGATTCGCGCGCGCGAGCTTGATATGCGCCGCAGCCTCGACTGCTCCGGTCGTGATCCCGAGTGGGAAGCCGCCCCGGCAGAGACGGAGAAGCATCTCCTCGACGCCTTCGAGCACTCGATAGCCAGTCGACTGTGCGACTTCCTCCGGGAGCCGCATCAGGTAGTGCGATACCACGCGGGCTAGTTCCTCGTCCGAGGGCTCGCGACCGATGACTGCTGTAAACGTGAGCCTTCCGACGACCGGGTCGGTCATCCCCGCTTCGGTGAACTCGCCGATCTCGGCTGGGATCCCGTACAGCTCGTCGAACGCCCAGCGCCAACTCCTTGCGCCCGCCCCGCCAGTCGTGATCAAAAGGCCGTCGACGTCGAAAAGGATCGCTTGTGGTCGTCTCATCCGCAGCTTCCATCGGTGATCGTCGGGCGTTTCAGCATCGTGACTCGGCTTTCTTCGGCGGGGTCAGGCGAGCGTGCGCAGGTCGAGATCGGGATTGCGGAGTTTGGCCGGTTTCACCGGTCGGCGAGCCTTGATCAGCGGAATCGAGCGCCGGAGATCCTTCCCGCGGTTGACTGCGACCGCCGCCAGCACGCGCCCCTCCGTGCAGTAGAAAGCGACGAAGCTCCGCCCCTCGAGGCTGCCCCGCAGGACGAGCTCGTCCCAGGTCGTGTGGAAGCCGGCGTACTGGAGGTTGGTGTCGTACTGGTCTGACCAGAACCAGTGGATCTCCTCGTAAGACTCGTTCTTTCCCAGCATGTTGCGCGCCGCGGCGGGACCCTGTTTGAGCGCGTTTTCCCAGTGCTCCACGCGGATTCGGCGCTCGAAGACGGGGTGGTAATGGTTGGCGACGTCGCCGGCCGCGTAGATGCCCTCGACGTTCGTCCGGCAGTACTCGTCGACGACGATGCCGTTGTCGACCTCGATGCCGGTCTTGGCCGCGAGCTCCACGGCCGGCTCGACGCCCACGCCGATCACGGCAAAGTCGCACTCGATCTCGCCGCTGGCTGTCACAAGCCGTTCCACGCGACCTGAGCCCTCGAAAGCGTTGGCCGGATCCCCGAAGTGGAACTCGACCCCATGCTCGCGGTGGATCTCCGCGAGCACGCCTCCCACCTCCTCGCCCAGGACACGCTGCAAGGGCACGCTCCCCGCTGCCACGACCGCAACCTGGACGCCGAGCTGCCGCAGCGAGGCTGCGACTTCCGAGCCGATGAAGCCCATGCCTACGACCACGGCCTTTCGCCCGAGCGCGGCGGCTAACCGGATGCGGTCGGCGTCCTCGACCACCCGCAGGTCGTAGACCCCTTCCAGGTCGACGCCGGCAACCGACAGGCGGCGGTTTGTAGCGCCTGTCGCGATCAGCAGCTTGTCGTAGGCCACGCGCTCGCCGTCTTCCAGCTCGACCACCCGCTCGCTCGGCGCGACGCGTGCGGCGCGAGTGCCGAGCCGAGCCTCGATGCCATTCGCTTCGTAGAAGTCCGGCTGGCGCACGTAGGCGTTCGCGAACGAGACCTCGCCACGCAGGTACTCCTTGGAGAGCGGCGGCCGTTCATACGGTGGGTGATCCTCGGCACCGATCAGCACAATGCGGCCGTCGAAGCTTTCATCGCGCAGGGTCACGGCCGCCATCGCGCCCGCGAGACCAGTTCCAACGATGACGTACGTCTTCGCCGTCAGATCTCGACCCGAAGAGCCTGGCTCTCGACCCGCGCCGCGTAGCTTTGCACCGGCTCCTGAGCGGGCCCACGCAGCACCTCGCCGGTCGTGACGTCGAACTGGCTCCCATGGCAGGGACAGGTCACGACCTGACCCTCGAGCTCGCCCTCGGCGAGCGAGCAACGGAGGTGCGTGCACGTGTCGTCGAAGGCGTGGAGCGTTCCACCCACGTTCGCGACCGCGATGCGCGCTCCGCCGACTTCGAACGCCGCCAGCTCCCCCTCACCGACCTCAGCTGCGCCTGCCACCGTCACGAACTCACTCATTCTTTGCCTCCCTTCCCCTGCGCTCATTCTGCGAGTTCGGCCTTGATTCTAGTGAAGTATCGCGTCGATGCGATCTCGGGACTCAGGTTTGCCGCCCTCCCAAAGGCCGCCATCCACCCCTCAGCCGAACGCGCGCTTACCGCGATGCCGGGGTTGCTCGTGTCAAGCGATGCGAGAGGGCTACCCATCGGGTCGGAGCCGCGCGCACTTCCCTCGCGGTCCTCTTCCCCGAAACGCCAACCCTCTGTCCCCCTATCGGCGAAGCGAGCGGCGGATAGGCGAAGGCGCGTAGGATTGCCTGTGCGGTTCCCCTCTGACCCCCGTGGAACCGCAACCACACAAACTCGGCGCGCGTATCTCTCGCGCGCACCCACACCAAGGGGGTCAGATGGCACCCGACACGAGCGAGCGCACACCACCTCCCGAACGGGGCACGGTTGAGGTGGAGTTCCATCCGCAACCAGGCGTGGCCGTCGTGGCGGTGCGCGGCGAGCACGACCTGCGCACGAAGGCGGAACTCGCGGAGGCCCTTGAGCGCGCCAGCGCCCATCCCCACGTGCTCGTCGACTTGTCCGAATGCAGCTTCGTGGATTCGTCGGTGATCGGCACGCTCGTTGTGGCCTCCAAGAGACTCGAGGAGCGTGACGGCCGGCTTGAGGTGGTGATCGCTCCCGAAGCGCACACCGTCCACCGCGCCGCGGAGCTCACGGGACTTGCCGCGTTCCTGCCCATCCACGCGACACGCAGTGCGGCCCTCGCCAGCATCCAACCCAAGGCGTGACGGTGGGAGTAATGAAGAGCCTGTGGGCGTCCGTGCAGGGCGACCCGGTATTCATGCGCCGCATCAACGGCTGGCTGACGATGTTCTGGCTCGC
>JALYLC010000382.1 GCA_030774435.1 Actinomycetota bacterium | reverse complement strand
AGCGGGTGCTGGGCCAGGGTCGGCCACCTCCGCCGGGTGTGGACACGCACCGGGGATGTTCTTGCCGAACGCATCGCGGGCGATGCAGAACACGGACGGCCCTCAGAGCCGCTGCTCACCGCGACGCCGCCGCCCCCAAAACCCGGCCGGTGAGCGTAGGGGCCATGAGTCGGCCCGCCTGGCCCGAGGTACTCCCGCATAAGAGAAAAGCTACAAGCCGCGTCTCGAGGCCCGCGCGAGCGCCGCCGGCGTCACGACTGGCTCTCCACGAGGCGCCGGAACCGGGTTGGCGTCGTGGTGAGCTCCTCCCACGAGCCGACCTCCGCCACGCGCCCGTCCTCCAAGACGACACTCTGATCGGCGATGCTAAGAGTGCGCACGCGATGGGAGACGATCAGCACGGCGCGGTCGCGTTTGATCTGCTCGACCGCGTTCAGGATGAGCGACTCGGACTCGCTGTCAAGCGCGGCCGTCGCTTCGTCGAGGCATAGCAGCCCCGGATCGCGGTAGAGCGCGCGGGCGAGAGCGAGGCGCTGGCGCTGGCCGCCCGAGAGCTTGGCTCCCCGCTCGCCGACCTCGCTGTCGATGCCGGCCGGCATCGCGAGGACGAAGCGCTCGGCCGCGGCCATCGACAGGCAGCGCAGCACGCGGGCTCGATCGGGATCCTGGTCGCCGATCGCGATGTTCTCCGACACGGTCCCGGAGACCATTGTGCTTCCCTGCATGACAAGCCCGAGACCGCCGTGCCACCAGCCCCGGTCGATGTCGCCGAGCGGCACGTCGTCGACAGAGACCTGACCCGATTCTGGCTCGAGCAGGCCGTTGAGCAGGTCCATGAGTGTCGTCTTGCCGCTGCCGGATTCCCCCACGATCGCCGTGCACGTGCCCCTGCGCAGCTCGACAGACACGTTCGTCAGCACCCGCGCACCGGTCCGGTAGGAGAACGTCAGGTCGGTGGCGGACATCACGTCGAAGCTTGGGAGCCGCACGGTTCCGTGTGCCGTCTCAGCAGTGGCGCACGCGGTCGCGTGCACGCTGCGCCAGCTCTCGTACCACGGCAGCAGGATGCGGCTGAGGTAGAGGGCGTCGTTGATGGCCGTCACGCGCGGCGCGAGGCGGTAGAAAACCGCGAGGAAGACGAGCGACGTGCCGATGGCCTCAGATGTCCCGAGGAGAGAAAAGACCAAAAAGCCACCAACGAACGCCACGCCACCAGCTTCATAGAAGAGGCGAACGACGGTCTGCGGCACCGTCGCCTTTACCGACCTGTCGCGGAAGCGTTCGACAAGCACGGCCATACGACGCCGGGCATCCTCGGCCAGCCCGCTCGCGCGGACGTACTTGAAGCTACCGAAAACCTTCGTGGTCTCACGGCTCAACTCGTCGGTGATGGCCGTGAGCTCGGTGGCATGGCTGCTCGCTCGGCCGTACGCGCGGCGGTAGGCCACCGCCGCCAGCACGCCGAAGCCAAGTGTGAATGCCGTCATCGGCGGCGAGATGACCAGCGCGATCACAAGGAACGCGATCACGATCAACAAGGTTCCGGTCGCCTGCAGGAGGTTGACGAGGCCCATCGCCGTTTGCGAACCGTCGAGGAGTCGTCTTGGTGATGTCGCCGAGGCGCATCTCCATGAACGGCAGCCAAGGCATGTTCAGCAGCGCGCGCACCATCCCCCGCCGCAGATGCGCCTCGGTCTGGAAGCGGACGTGAAGCGTCAACCGCCCGACGAGGAACGTGGCGATGGCGGACGCAAGCCCCAGCAGGGCGAACGCGGTGACCGACCGGACGCTGGCGGTGGTTTGGTCCGTCGAGGCGCTGATGCCGAGCAGCGATCCGAGCGGCCCCTGGGAGGCCGACGACGACGCCCCCGCGTTGAGCGCCGGGATGAGCGCGGTCAGCGCGAAGCCCTCCAGCAGTCCGTTCGTGGCCAGGCAAAGGACGA
The DNA here is from genome assembly GCA_030774435.1 of Actinomycetota bacterium. GTDB lineage: Bacteria > Actinomycetota > Thermoleophilia > Gaiellales > JALYLC01 > JALYLC01. The sequence goes on along the minus strand of JALYLC010000382.1, from coordinate 2,648 downwards.
GCAGCGTCTTCCATCGCGCCCCGGCGCCAGCCTCGAGATACCGCGAGACCATGAGGGGCACTGAGCTCGCCCCCGCCGCTCCAGGAACGATGGGCTCGGCTTCGGTCCCGACCGACCGACGGGGACGTCGCATCCGACGCGATGCTCACGGCGAGCCTTCGACGCGCGACGCGACGCGACGCGACCGGCCCGCTCGCACGGCGCGGTCGGCGGCCGTCCGCGACTGCCCGGCCGTCGACACGTGGTCGGGGACCGCCGTAGCAGCATGGGCGGAAAGGGGCGGCGGTGACATGACGTACCGGCGCGCTCAGTGTCTCGCGTGCGGACCGGGCGCGCAGGAGGCGACGATGGAGCAGCGCAGCACCGGCACCGCAGCTTAACAGGGAGCGGACCTTCTCTATCTCCGAGTCATCTGCGCACGCGTACGCAACGCTGCGGCTATCCTGCGCCCGACCCGTCGTCACTTCGGACGGCGCCGACGAGTCACGGAGAGCAATGAGTCCACTCCCTATTGCGGGGCCGCTGGGGCAGATTCAGAGGTCCAGACTAAGCTCATGGGCCCGCGGACCGCTCGCCCGGTGGCGCATGCGCCGCCGCGGTCTGCTGCCCGAGATGGCGCAGCTGTCTCGGGCGGTCGACGAGATGCTGGACGGTTCATCCGCGACCGCCTCGACGGCGCCACGTGTGCTCGTGGTGCAGCTCAAGATCGGCTCCATCCTTGCTGGCTACTCTGCCGTTTTCGCCCAAGCGCTGCGCCTGCGGGGGGCCGAGGTCGGCCTGCTGGTGTGCGGCGGCGGGCAGCCCGCGTGCGAGGTCGGCTGGAACCGCAGCACGTATCCGTTCCCCTGCAACCGGTGCAGCTGGTTCACCGAGACCTGGGCGCGCGCCCAGGGCCTCTCGCTCTTCGCGCTCGGCGATCACATCCCATGGGGCCGCGACGCATCGCGTGCGCCGCTCGACCTACCCGCCGGGTCGCGCAACGGCGACGGCGTCAACCTCGACGACGCGACGAAGGTGAGCGTCCCGCGGTTCTTCCTCGCCGCCCAGCACGAGGACCTGCCCCATTCACGGGAGATCAGCCGCGACTTCAGGGTGGCCGCACACGGGCTCGAGGAAGCGCTGGCGCCGATCCTCGACGAGTTCGCCCCCGACGTCGTCGTCGTCTACAACGGCCTCATCACGTCGGAGTACGTCGTCAAGCGCATGGCTGAGCTGCGCGGGGCGCGCGCCGTGACGTACTCGAGCGGCTTCCTGCCGGGCAGCCTTATGTTCTCCGACGGCGAGCCGGCCGAGCGCATGGACTCCGACGGCTGGTGGCCCGACGTCGGCGCACGGCCGCTCACGCCCGAGCAGGAGCACATGATCAGCGATTACATGCACGCCCGCTCCAAAGGGCGCGACACATACGGGCGCTACTTCCACAGGACGCGCGACGAGGACCTGCTCGAGGAGCTCGGCGTCTCCGGCTACGAGCGCGTCGCGACGGTGTTCACGAACATCACCTGGGACACCGGCTGCCTGGACCGCGACGTCGGCTTCTCGTCGATGCGCGCCTGGGCGATCGAGACGATCGAGGCGGCCCGCGAGCACCCCGACACGGCGATCCTCGTCCGCATCCATCCCGAGGAGATCCGGTGGGGATCGCAGGAGATGATCAGCGACGCGATCGACGAGGCGTTCACCGCGCTGCCGCCCAACGTCCGCGTCATCGGTCCCGACGACAGCATCAACTCCTACGCGCTCATGGACTCCAGCGACGTCGTCATCACTTACACGACGACGGCGGGACTCGAGGCAGCGGTGCGCGGCCGCCCCGTCGCCGTCTGCGGCGAGGCGCACTACCGGGGCAAGGGCTTCACGATCGACGTCGACGACATCGCCGGTCTGCACGAGGTCCTCGACGGCCGCTTCGCGGCGCCGGAGGGCCAGGTCGAGCTCGCGCTGCGCTTCGCGTTCATGTTCTTCCTGCGCATGTGCGTCCCGTTTCCGGCCGTGCGCGAAGCGCGCGACGGCACCGACGCGCTCGAGGTGATCCCGGTGACGGCGCAGGCGCTGGCGCCGGGCGCGGACCCGTATCTCGACCTCGTATGCGACCGTATCCTCGCTGGCGGCGACTTCCTGGTCCCCGAAGAACTCGTGATGCCTCCGCATCACGCGAGCGAAGCAAGCACGTGACACCACCCCGAGCCGAGCACCCCGCAGTCAGCCGCGACCGAGCTCGTCCGCGGCGCGGCCGCACCTCTGGCGCGCCCCGTATTGTGGGCGTCGAAGACCGAGCAGGGCTTCCGCTGGGGCCGCCGGCTGACCGGCAACAACGGCGCGTCGTCGACCCACGCGCCGGCCGCGCCTGTCGCATCAGAGCCCAACCCGCTCGAGGCCTACTTCGACGCGAACACCGAAGGGCCCGGCATCTGGAAGTTCCGCCACTACTTCGAGGTCTACCAGCGCCACATGGCGAAATTCGTCGACCGTGAGGTGAACGTCGTCGAGATCGGCGTCTACAGCGGCGGGAGCATGAACATGTGGAGGTCGTGCTTCGGCCCGGGCTGTCACGTCCACGGCGTCGACATCCAAGAGGCCTGCCGCGCGTACGAGGGCGAGGGCGTCAGCATCCACATCGGCGACCAGGCCGACCCCGCCTTCTGGGC
>JALYLC010000381.1 GCA_030774435.1 Actinomycetota bacterium | reverse complement strand
ATGTTGTCCAGCCCGGCGAGGTTCTGCTCGAGCTGCGCGACGCTGCTCGCACCGATCAGGACCGATGTCATGACGTCGAGCCGCAGGATCCAGGCGATGGCGAGCTGCGCGAGCGACTGGCCGCGGGCCTGCGCGACCTCGGTGAGCGCCCGCACCTTCGCCATTGTCGGCTCGTCGAGTGCGTCGGGCTTGAGGAAGTGGGCCTGCGCCGCGCGTGAGTCGGCCGGTACGCCGCGTAGGTAGCGATCGGTGAGAATTCCTTGCGCCAGCGGCGAAAACGCGATGGCGCCGATGCGTTCCCTGGCGAGTACGTCGGTGAGCCCGTCCTCGACCCAGCGGCCCAGCATCGAGTAGCTGGGTTGGTGGATGAGCAGCGGTGTACCAAGTTCGCGCAGGATGCGGGCCGCCTCGACGGTCTGCTCGGGGGTGTAGTTGGACACACCCGCGTACAGCGCGCGGCCCGAGCGCACCGCCGAATCGAGCGCGCGCATCGTCTCCTCGAGCGGCGTCTCGGGGTCGGGGCGGTGCGAGTAGAAGATGTCGACGTAGTCGAGCCCCATGCGCTCGAGGCTCTGGTCGAGACTCGCGAGCAGGTACTTGCGGCTGCCGAAGTCGCCATAGGGGCCAGGCCACATGTCGTAGCCGGCCTTGGTCGAGATCACGAGCTCGTCGCGGAACGGCGCGAGATCCTTCTGCAGCAGGGCGCCGAAGGTCTCCTCGGCGGAGCCATAGGGTGGGCCGTAGTTGTTGGCGAGGTCGAAGTGCGTGATGCCGAGGTCGAAGGCGCGGCGCACGATCGCGCGGCTGGTCTCGAGCGGCCGGTCGCCTCCGAAGTTCTGCCACAGGCCGAGCGAGACGGCCGGCAGCAGCAGCCCGCTGCGCCCGCAGCGGTTGTAGGTCATGCGCTCATAGCGATCGGCGGCGGGCAGGTAGGTCATGCGCAGCTTCCTCGACGCGGGGACGGGCCACCCGACGATACGACCTCGCGCGCGATCGGGTCGAAGAGGCTGCGCGTAGCTCTCCCGCCGCCCGGGCCGGTCAGCAGGTGTTCAACCCTGCCCGGCGGGGCGCAGGCGAGTCGGGAGGCTCTATGGCGCCCCGCCGGAGCGGGTGTCGTCGATTGCGGCGCAAGGCCGGTGGTCGACTTCGGGCGCCAGTGTGCCACCGGTTTTCGCTCTCGCCAAGCCCCCTACCCGGTCCGGATTTCGGCTTCTCGCCACGAGCAGGAATGGCACACGGCGAACGTCCGGAATCTCAGTGTCTGACGACGAGCGAGCCCCTCAGGCTCGCCGCCTTCGCGCGGGTCGAGGAGCCCGTGACCGCGACCTTCAGCGTCGCCTTCGAGAGACTGCTCAACGCCCGCTTCCCGGCCGGAGTCAGCCTGATCCGCAGCGTGTGCGCCCCCGCGCCGAGGTTCGTCGTCAGTGCGCCGACCGCGATCGTGCGCGTGCCGGTACCCGCGGCCTTGGGGACGGCCGCGACGAGCTTGACGACGAGCCGCGTCGAGACTGCCGCCACGCGCACCGTGAGCGTCAACCCCGACGAGCGGAGCTTCGAGAGCGTGGACTTCACGAGCCTGAGCCTCGCGATCGCAGCGGGCTTCGCGACCGCGAACCTGAGCGTCGACGTCGACGTGAGCCCGGCGGCATTCGTGGCCGTGGCGGTCAGCGTGTGGGCTCCAGGGCCGGTGCCGTAGCCCGCCACGGTGCAGCCGGCGATGCCGGAGGTCGGATCGGCGGCGCTGCAGTGGACGGCCGAGGCCTTCGGCAGCGTCGCGGGCAGATACGTCTTGGCGCCGATGCCCGTGATCGCGGGAGCCGATGGCGCGGTCGAGTCGCGCTTGATCGTCAGCGGCACGGAGGTGGTGCCGCCGGCACTCGTCGCGTTGCAGGTCAGCACGGACGTGCCGTCGCCCGGGCTCGCCGCACCGCAGCCCGCCGGGTGGACGACCGGCGATTCGGGATCGGAGGTGTCCCACGCCACCGTGACCGGGCCGCGGTACCAGCCGTTGGCGCCGTCGGGCGCAGCCGGCGTCACGACCGGCGTCACGACCGGCGGCGTGGCGTCGAGCGCCATCGCGACCGCTGCATCGGCGAGCACGAAGCCGGCGCCGCAGTCCGGGTCGGGAACTGCCGCGCTCAGCGTGCAGTCGAGCGCATTCTCGGGGCTCGTCATGATCGCGTACAGCTCGTCGATCGCCATCGCCGGCTTGGCAGACCGGATCAGCGCCGCGATGCCGGCGGCGGCCGGCGCGGCCGCGCTGGTGCCGAAGAAGGGAGTGAAACTGGCCAGGCTGGTGCTGACGCCGTCCGGAGCGGCGAGGTCGGGCTTCTGACGTACCTCCGGCACGGCCAGGCGATTGCCGTCCGCGTCGAAGAAGTGCGTGACTGGTCCGCGTGAGCTGAAGTCCTCGGGCGTCGTCGGCGTGTCGAAGGGAGCCGCTGCAATCGTCAGCGCGCCGCTCGCCGATGCGGCATCCGGGCTGATCGAACCCGACGCGACGGGATGCCCCATCGTGAGCACGGGGCCGTCGGTGAAGGCGATGTACTTCATGAAGGGATTCGCGCTGCCCGACACGCGCCGTATGGCGATGCCGATGGTCGTGTCGGGCCCTGCCGGCGCCGTATAGGCAAAGGCCTCCTCGGGGATGCCGGTCACGGTGTTGGCGGAGTTGAACGCACCCGCGAAGGTGGCCGTGGTTCCGTTCATGACGTAGACGTCGATCGCAAGATCCGTGGTCACATGGCCCCAGGGCTCGGCCCATTGCAGGACGAGGTCCAGCTCGACGCCGGCCGGGATCGGGCCGATCGTCTGAATGGTGTCGCCGGAGCCGAAGTCGTTGGTCGTCGCACCTCCTGCGGGGACGGGCGCATAGTTCCCTTCCCAGGCGTTGCGCGCGTCGTTGCCGGCCGAGATGAAGTACGCGACGCCCGCAGCCTTCGCCCGGTCGACGGCCTGTGCGACGACATCGTCCTGGAAGAACGGCTCGCCGGGATAGCCCGTGTCGTCCGCAATGACCTTCACGCCGCTGGCTACGAGCGCGTCGATCGCGTTCGCCTTCGCCGCCGCGCCGCCGCTCGCCGTCTCGAACCTGATGCTGCTCACGCCGGGAGCCTCGTCGTAGAGGATCTCGGCCATCGCCCGGCCTTCGTCGGTTCCGCCGGCCTTGTCGGCGAGAGCAACGGTGTCGGCGGGGAGATCGAGGGAGTTCACGGACGCGGAGATGCCTCCGTTCTGCTGATTGATCGAGTCGGAGATGACCCCGACGAGCACGCCTGCGCCCGTTGGCCCGAGGGCGCGTGCCTCCGGACCGTTCGTCGCGTCATCGCCAGGCGACGTGACACTCCCGGTGTTGACGCGCACGAAGGTCGTGATGATCGCCTCGGTCTCGGCGAGCGCTGCGGCCGGAGCGATGGACTCCGGTGGCAGGTAGCCCTCGACCATCCGCTGCGGGGCCCGGTCGCTGACTGCGGTCACGCGCATGCCGAGCGTTCGCAGGTGAACGGCGGCGTGCTCGACATTCCCGTGCACATACACATCCACGAGCGCGGCGCCCTGCACGGAGACCGTGACTCCTTGGCGGCGCGCCGCGACCGCTGCGCTCGCTGCGCTGCCCGTGCCGAGGCGGCTCGCAGCGACATCCTGCAGATGGCTGTCGATCTTGCGCAGGTAGGCATAGTGCTGCGGAGTCGTCGCCGCCCCCCTCCCTCCCACTTCCTGCACGAGCCGCGTCAGCGTCGCGCCCGGGTCCGCCGTTTCGGCAGCTGCAGGCGCCACGCAGGTGGCCAGGAGCACCGTCGCACTCAGAACTGGCTTCAGCAGTCGCGTTCGTGGTCCCCCGAACGCCTCGCCACTTTTGCAACCAGTTCGTAGGGCCCTACTGAGACGGGCCCTCAACACCGACCCGATCGCACGCAGGCCCCTCACGCGAACAGCGCGCCGTACGCATTGAGTGCGGGCTGCCCGCCGAGGTGCGCGTACAGCACGTTCGACCCGGGCTCGATCTCGCCGCGCTCGATCAGATCGATCAGACCCGCCATCGACTTCCCCTCGTAGACGGGGTCGGTGATCATGCCCTCCAGCCGGCCGGCGAGACGGATCGCAGCCAGCGTTCGCTCGTCGGGGATGCCGTAGGTGCCGGCGTGATAGCGCTCGTCGAGGATGATCTCGTCGTCGCGCAGCTCGCGCTGGAGGCCGATCAGGGAAGCCGTGTTGCGGGCGATGCGCGCGACCTGGTCGCGCGTCTCCGCGGGCTTCGCGGAGCCGTCGATTCCGATCACGCGGCGCGGCCTCTCCTGCAGGGCGAAGCCGGCGACCATGCCCGCGTGCGTCGAGCCCGTGACGGAGCACACGATGATCGTGTCGAAGAAGATGCCGAGGTCGCGCTCCTGCTGCTCGACCTCGCGCGCCCAGCTTGCAAAGCCGAGGCCCCCGAGCGGATGGTCGGAGGCGCCGGCCGGGATCGCGTAGGGCGTGCCCCCGGCCGCCTCGATGTCTCGGATCGCCCCCTCCCAGCTCTGCTTGAAGCCGATGCCGAAGCCGGCCCGCACGAGCCGCACGTCGGCACCCATGATCCGGCTCAGCATGATGTTGCCGACGCGGTCGTAGACGACGTCCGGCCAGTCGACCCAGCTCTCCTGCACGAGCACGCACCCGAGCCCCAGGTGCGCCGAGACTGCCGCGACCTGGCGCGTGTGGTTCGACTGCACGCCACCGATGGAGACGAGCGTGTCGCAGCCCTTGGCGAGCGCGTCGGCAACCAGGTACTCGAGCTTGCGGGTCTTGTTGCCGCCGAACGCGAGTCCCGAGTTGCAGTCGTCGCGCTTGGCCCAGATCGACGCGCCTCCCAGGTGCTTCGTCAGCCGCTCGAGCCGGTGGACCGGCGAGGGGCCGAACGTCAGCCGATAGCGCGCGAAGTCGTCGAGGCTCTGCATGGTGCCTGCGGCACCGTAACCGACGTCTCAGCCGTCGGCTTGCAGACTCGCAAGCCCCTCGTCCCGCGTCTCGTGAATGGTCAGGAACGTCGTCAGTCCCGCGATCGTCATGACCCGCTGGATCGCCGAGGTCTCGCGGGGAATGACGAGCTCGAGCCGGCCGTCTCGCTCCCACTGGCTCTGGCAGGTCAGGACGAGCAGCGAGAGCACCGTCGAATCCATGAAGGCGCACTCGCTCAGGTCGACGAGCACGTAGCGCTGCGCGCTCGCGCGCGCGAGGACGTCTGTGAGCTCGGCCTTCGACGCGAGGTCGTGCTCCCCGGTCAGCGTCGCGATTGCGACGTCCGGCGCGTATAGCTCGAGCCGGATCGTCGGACGTCTCGTTCGATCCGTGTCTTCCATGTGACCCCCAAGCGCTCGAATCGCCGTTCCGCTGCTCCCGCTTCGGCGAGGGCCGGAACCCTGATGCGACTCCACGGGGGTCACGGGGGAGCTGCGCGCCAGATGCTAGCGCGCAGGGCAGAAAGCGTGAGGCGGGGCGCGCTGCCCTCGGGCGGCCTCATCGACCTTGACAAGCCACTTAGATCGCCCTAACTTTAGGTGATCCTAAATGCACGTTCAATGTTCCTGGGGCGGCGAGATCACGACGGGAGACAGATGCGACCTCAGCGACATTCGATCAGGAGGTTGGTGGTGGCCGCGGCCTGCGCGGGGATGGCAGCCATAGGAGCGTCCTCGGGCCTCGCCGCCGAGAGCGGCCACCGTAGCGCCCGAGCGGGCTCGATCACGCTCTACAGCGGCCAGCACGAGCAGACCGTCTCGAAGCTCGTGGCCGACTTCGAGAAGCGCGGCGGCGCGCATGTCTCGGTGCGCTCGGCCGACGAGGCGACGCTCGCCAACCAGATCATGCAGGAAGGGTCGAAGTCGCCGGCCGACCTCTTCTTCGCGGAGAACCCGCCCGCCCTGCAGGTGCTCTCGGAGCGCGGCCTGCTGGCCCCGGTAGCCGCGAAGACCCTGGCCGCGGTTCCGCGCGGGCGCAGCGCGCAGTCCGGCACCTGGGTCGCGGTCTCGGCCCGCGCGGCCGTGCTCGATTACAACACCCAGAAGCTCGCGAGCGCCGACCTCCCCAAATCGCTGCTCGATCTCGCGTCGGCGAAGTGGAAGGGCAGGTTCGCGATCGCTCCCAGCGAGACCGACTTCCAGCCGCTGGTGACGTCGATCGCGCGCGTCCGCGGGAACGCGGTGGCCCTCACCTGGCTGAAGGCGATCAAGCGCAACGCGAAGGTCCTGGGGGACAACGAGCTGATCGCCGCCGCTGTCAACAAGGGCACCGTCGAGGCGGGCCTCGTCGACCACTACTACTGGTACCGCTTGCGCGACGAGGTCGGCGCGGGCAACACGAAGTCGGCGCTGCACTACTTTGCGCCGCACGACCCGGGCATGCTCGTCGACGTCTCCGGGGCCGCCGTGCTGAAGTCGACCAAGCACGCGTCCGACGCGCAGCGCTTCCTCGCCTACCTCGTGAGCAAGCCGGCGCAGACCATCATCGCCAGCTCGGAGAGCTACGAGTACCCACTCCGGCCGGGCGTCGTGAACCACAAGATCCTGCGCCCGCTCAGCTCGCTCGTGCCCGCTCGTGTGACTGCGACGCAGCTCGGCGACGGCAGGGCGGCGCTCGCCATGCTGCAAGAGGTAGGGCTGCTCTAGACCATGAGCGCTCTGGGCGGGATCGGGTCGGCAACGCTGCTACGGCGGCGTCGGCTTGGTCCCGCCCCGCTCTGGCTCCTGGCGCTACCGATCGGAGCGTTCCTGCTGCTCCCGCTCGCGTTCGTCGGCGTGCAGGCTTCCGGCGCCGGCTGGACGAAGGCGATCCACCTCCTGCGCCTGCCGCACGTCGACGAGCTGCTCCGCAACACCGTCGAGCTCGTCGTCCTCGTGCCGCCGCTCTGCGCCGTCGTCGGCGCCGGCGTCGCCTGGCTGCTCGAGCGCACCGACCTGCCCGGCCGCCGGTTCTGGGCGGTGCTGCTCGCGCTGCCGCTGGCAGTGCCCGAATTCGTCAACGGGTACGCGTGGGTCGGGCTCAACGACGGCGTCCATGGGCTCTGGGGCGCCGTTCTCGTCAGCACGCTGTCGTACTACCCGCTCGTGATGCTCCCGGCCATCGCGACCCTCAGGCGCGCCGATTCCGCACTTGAGGACGTCGCCCGGAGCCAGGGGCTGCGCTCCCTCGCGGTCTTCGCGCGCGTGACGCTGCCGCAACTGCGCCTCGCCCTGCTCGGGGGCGGACTGATCATCGCGCTGCACCTGCTCGCCGAGTACGGCGCCTTCTCGCTGCTGGGATTCCGGACGTTCACGACGGAGATCTACACCGAGTACCAGCTCGGCTTCGATGCCGCGTCCTCGGCCGTGCTCTCGCTCGTGCTCGTCGGGCTCTGCCTGCTGCTGCTGGGTGCGGAGTCCGGCCTTCAGGGCCGCACGCCGCCCACCTCCGAGACCTCGTCGAGGCGCCGGCGGGCGCGGCTCGGCCTGCGGGCCGTGCCGGCGCTCGGCGTGCTCGGCGTGCTCGCGGCGCTGGCAGTCGGAGTTCCGGTCGGAGCGCTGGCCTACTGGCTGATCGTCGGGTCCTCCACCACCCTGCCCTCGGCCTCGATCACCGGCGCGGCGCTCTCGACCGTCTCGCTCGGACTCGCGGCCGCGCTGATCACGACGCTCGCCGCCATTCCGGTCGCCGTGCTCGCCGTTCGCTACCCGACCCGGCTGGCGCGACTGCTCGAGCGCAGCGCCTACATCGCGCGCGCGATGCCGGGCCTGATCATCGCGCTGGCGCTGGCCTACTTCGCCGTCCGCCACGCGTTCGCGCTCTACCAATCCTCGCTCCTGCTCGTCGCCGCCTACGCCGTGCTCGGCTTTCCGCTCGCGCTGATCGCGATCCGCCCGAGCATCGCGCAGGCCTCGCCCAGGCTCGAGGAAGCCGCACGCTCACTCGGGCAACCTCCGCTTGCCGTCTTCAGGCGCGTCACGCTGCCGCTGATCGCGCCGGGCCTGGCGGCGGCGGTCTCGATCGTCTTCCTCTCGTCCGTGACGGAATTGACGGCGACCCTCGTCCTCCGCCCCACGGGCACCGAGACGCTCGCGACGCGCTTCTGGACGTACAGCAGCGGGCTCGCGTACGGGGCAGCTGCGCCCTACGCGGCGCTGATGATCGCGATCTCGGCGATTCCGACGTATTTCCTCGTGCGCTGGTTCGACGCGCTGGCGGCGACGAGCACATGAGCACGCTCACCGTCCAGGGCGTCGCCAAGTCCTACGGGTCGACCGCCGTGCTGAGCGACGTCGATCTGATCGTGCCCGCCGGTGGCTTCGGCGCCGTTCTGGGTCCGTCCGGATCCGGCAAGACGACGCTCCTGCGCCTGATCGCGGGCTTCGACCAGCCGGATCGCGGGCGGATCGCGCTCAACGGCGACACGTTCGACGAAGGGCAGCACCACGTGCCCGCGCACCGCCGCGGCATCGGCTACGTGCCGCAGGAGGGCCTGCTCTTCCCCCACCTCAGCGTCGCCGAGAACGTCGGCTTCGGGCTTCCGCGCCGCAAGCGCAACGGGCAGCGCGTCTCCGACCTGCTCGAGCTGATCGGGCTGGGCGGCCTCGGCCAGCGCCGCCCCCACGAGCTCTCGGGCGGGCAGCAGCAGCGCGTCGCGGTCGCCCGCGCCCTTGCGCCCGAGCCGCGCCTGATCCTGCTCGACGAGCCCTTCGCAGCGCTCGACGCGAGCCTGCGAGAGAGTCTGCGCGCCGAGATCAAGCACCTGCTCGCGTCACTCGGCACCACCGTGGTGCTGGTCACGCACGACCAGGAAGAGGCGCTCTCGCTCGCAGACGTCGTCGCGATCCTCTACGACGGGCGCATCGTCCAGCACGCGACCCCGCGCGCCATCTACCAGCAGCCCGAGACGCCCGCGATCGCGCACTTCCTGGGCGACACGAACCTCGTCGCCGCCCGGTTCAACGGCGGCACCGCGCACACGCCGCTGGGCGAGCTGCCGGTCGAGGCGGGATCGCAGAGCAAGGGAGAAGGGCTCGTGCTGATCCGGCCCGAGCAGATCCTGCTCACGGCCACGCAGAACGGCCATCGCCCCCCGCTGACCGCGCGCGTGACCGCCGTGACCTACTTCGGGCACGACGCCATCGCCCGCCTGAGCCTCGAGACGGGCACCGAGACGCTGGAGCTGATCGCCCGCACCCGCGGCGACCTCGCCCCGCGCGTCGACGCGCATGTGACGCTCGCCTTCGACGGCGCGATGCGCACCTACGACGCCTCCGCCTGAATGCATACAGAGGGTCAGTGCATACATCGGGGTCTGACCCCGATTCATGCACTCAGGCGAGCTCGGCGAGTCGGCGCTCGAGCAGGCGCCGTTCCGTGTCGTCGTGGGTCAGCGCCAGTGCTCGTCCATAAGCGTCGCGGGCCTCAGTCGTGCGGCCCAGGCGGCGGAGCAGCTCTCCGCGCGTCGAATGGAGGTAGCGATAGTCCTCGAGCGCGAGGCGGTCGGCGAGCGCGAGTCCGGCCTCGGGGCCTTCCGCCTCGGCGATCGCGATCGCGCGGTTCAGCTCGACCACCGGCGAGCCGGTGAGGCGGGCGAGCTCGCCGTAGAGCGCTGCGATCTCGACCCAGTCGCGCGGCTCGTCGGCGTGGAGCGACGCGATCGCAGCCTGCAGGACATACGGGCCGCGGCCGTGCAGCGCCAGCGCGCGCTCGAGCACGGCGGTCCCCTCGGCGATCCGCGCGCTGTCCCAGAGCGTGCTGTCCTGGTCGGCGAGCAGCACCAGATCGCCGTCCTGGAAGCGCGCCCGGCGGCGGGCTTCGTGCAGCAGCATCATCGCCAGCAGGCCCTGCACCTCGGGCTCGTCGGGCATCAGCTCGGCCAGCGAGCGGCCGAGCCGGAGCGCCTCGCCGGCCAGCTCCCCGCGGCCGCCGTAGCCCTCGTTGAAGATCAGATAGACGACCGCGAGCACGGCGGCCAGGCGGTCGGGCAGCAGCTCGTCGGGCGGCACGCGAAACGGGATCCCCGCCGCCTTGATCTTGTGCTTGGCGCGTACCAGCCGCTGGGCCATGGTCGGCTCGGGGACGAGGAAGGTGCGTGCGATCTCGACCGTGCTGAGGCCGCCGAGCGTGCGCAGCGTGAGCGCGACCTGCGCATCGATGGCGAGCGCGGGATGGCAGCAGGTGAAGATGAGCTCGAGACGTTCGTCCGGCAGGCTCGCGGTCGGCGTGTTCATCGGGGCTCCTCCAGCTCGGCGAGCTTCTCCTGGTATCTCTTTTCGCGCCGCAGTCGATCGATGCCTTTGCGGCGCGCCGTGG
>JALYLC010000380.1 GCA_030774435.1 Actinomycetota bacterium | reverse complement strand
GCGAAGACACGGCGCATGCACCTCAACTGCTGCTGACGGCGGAGCCCCCCGCGAGCGGAGACCCGGTGATCGTGGCGGCCGGCGACATCGCCTGCAGTCCCGCGGACGCCAACTACAACGGTGGCGCAGGGACCCCGACTGCGTGTCACGAGAAGGCCACTTCCGACCTCGTGCTCTCGCTGAATCCCCTTGCGGTTATCACGCTCGGCGACGAGCAATACAACAGCGGCAAGCTGACCGATTTCCTGACTTCCTACGACCCGACGTGGGGACGGTTCAAGGACATCACGCATCCGTCACTCGGTAATCACGAATTTGGCCAGACCGGCGCGAGCGGCTATTTCAACTACTTCGGTGACAACGCTACGCCTCTGGAACCGGGTTGCCGGTCGAACTGCAAGGCCTGGTACAGCTACACGATGGGAAACTGGCGCATCATCACGCTCAACACCGAATGCGGCACCAACAACAACAACTGCGTGGCGGGAAGCGAGCAGGATCTCTGGCTTCAGGGTCAGCTGGCGAGCGCCAACGCGGCCGGCCAGTGCAAGCTCGTGACATCCCACCACCCCAAGTGGTCATCTTCGAGCTTCGCGGCAACCGACATCGACCAGCTGATCCAGGATATGTATGCCGGGCACACGGATCTCTATGTGGCCGGCCACATGCACGGGTACGAGCGCTTCGCCCCGCAGGACCCGGCCGGTCAATTCGACACGGCCAATGGCATCACCGAGATCATCTCGGGCACTGGTGGCGCGTTCTTCACGGGGTTCCTGGCGATTCAGCCGAACAGCGTCGTGCATAACAACGACACCTATGGCGTGCTGAAGCTCGTGCTCCACGCGCACAGCGTGGACTACCATTTCGTCCGGGATCCCACCAGCGGCCTGTTCTCGGATTCCGGCACCCTCAACTGTCACTGACGGGCGCCGAGGTAGAGCTCGGCCACGCGCGGGTCCTCGAGCAGCTCTGTGCTCGGCCCTGCGAGCCGGACGACGCCGGCGTCCATCACGGCGCCGCGATGGGCGATCGCGAGTCCCGCGCGCGCGTTCTGCTCGACGAGCAGCACGGTGCGCCCGCCGTCGTTGAGCGTGCGGATGGTCTCGAACACGGTCTGGCGCGACTTTGGATCGAGGCCCATCGAGGGCTCGTCCATGAGGATCACCTTGGGGTCGAGCAGGAGTGCGCGGGCGATCTCGATGAGCTTCTGCTGGCCGCCGGAGAGCGAGCCTGCGCGGTCGCGGCGGCGCTCGCGGATCAGGGGGAATCGCTCGGCCAGCTCGTCTGCCCGGCGGTGCACGAGCTTCTGGTCCTTGAGGACGTGACCGCCGATCAGGACGTTGTCCCACACCGTCATCAACGGGAAGAGGCTGCGCTCCTGCGGCACGTGCACCGTGCCCAGCGAGAGAACCTCGCGCGCCGAGCACCCGATCACGCTCTTGCCGCCGATCGCGATGCTCCCCAGGCGGCAGCGCACGAGCCCGCTGATCGCCTTGAGCACGGTCGACTTGCCGGCGCCGTTGGGCCCGATCACGCAGGCGATGGTGCCGCTCTCGACGTCCAGGTCGACCCCCCGCAGGATGTCGTCCTGGCCGTAGCCGGCGACGAGCCCCCGGATGCTGATCGTCGTCATGCGAGACCCAGGTAGGCGTCGAGGACGAGCGGGTCGCGTTGCACTTCGAGCGGCGTCCCGGTCGCGATCGTCGTGCCGTGGTCGAGCACGATCACGGTGTCGCTCAAGCGCATGACCAGGTGCATGTCGTGCTCCACCAAGAGAAACGTCAGCCCGCGGGCGTTGAGCTCGCGGATGTGGCGCTCGATGGCCGCGACCATCACCGGGTTGACTCCGGCGGCCGGCTCGTCGAGCAGCACGAGTCGCGGCTCGCCCATCAGCAGCGAGGCGAATTCGAGCAGCTTGCGCTGCCCGAACGACAGCGAGCCCGCACGGTCGTGCGCCACGCGCGTCAGCCCGAACTCCTCCACGAGCGAGTCGGCTCGCTCCCGCTCGGCACGTCCCAGCGCCTGGCGCAAGAGCGATCTCCACGGCTGCTGGAGTGCGACGGCGAGGTTCTCGAGCACGGTCAGCTCGGAGAACACGCGGGCCCGCTGAAACGTGCGCGCGAGTCCTGCGCGCGCGAGGCGCGTGGGGTCCGGCCGGCGCACCCGCCGGCCCGCGAAGGTCACGGTCCCGGAGTCCGCCGGCAGGTAGCCGGTGATCAGGTTGAAGGCGGTGGTCTTGCCCGAGCCGTTCGGTCCGATCAGCGCGGTGACGCTTCCCTCCTCGACGGCGAAGCTGCAGCCGTCGACGGCCGCCACGCCGCCGAAGCGCTTGGTCAATCCCTCGATGCCGAGCAGCGCCGTCATGGCGCCGCCACCGCCTTGGTCGCCTCGGGCGCCGCGGCCCGCGCGCTCCGCCGGGTCGCGAGCCTGTCGGCAAGCGACGGGATGATCCCGCGCGGCAGCAACAGCATCACGCCCAGGAACACGGCGGAGTAGCCGATGAGGTAGAGCTGGCTGGCTCCGAGGCGGTAGGCCAGGTACTGCTGGGCCGGCACCAGGATGCAGGCGCCGAGCACCGGGCCCCAGAGCGTGCCCTTGCCGCCCAGGTACGCCATCAGCACCATCCCGATCGTGATCAGCGGATCGATGGCGAACTGGGGATAGATGAACCCGATGTAGTAGGCCCAGACGCCGCCGGCCATGGCCACGAGGCCCGCGCTGGTGGCGAAGGTCGCGACCTTGACAGCCGTCGTGTGCACGCCCAGGCCTCGCGCGCGGTCCTCGTCGTCGCGGATCGCGAACAGGAGCAGGCCGATGTTCGACGCGCGCACCCACCAGCTCACCAGCATCGCCAGACCGAAGACCGCCAGCATCGCCAGGTAGAACGGCAACTCGTAGTGCGAGAGGGCGAACGGCGGCAGTGGCATGGATATGCCCGGCGACCCGCCGGTCAGGGAATGCAGGTTGAAGGCGAGCTGCTGGCCGACGAACACGAGCGTGAGCGTGACGATCGCGAACGTCGCCGCACGGGTGCGGAAGGCGAGCCAGCCGATCGGGATCGCCAGCAGCGCGACACCGATTCCGATGACCGGGAGCAGCAGGAACGGGCCGTAGCCCGAGGCGAGGCCGAGATGCTGGAACGCGATGGCGTTGGCGTAGGCACCGACGCCGAAGAACGCGACGTGTCCGAGGGAGAGATAGCCCGAGAAGCCGCCGATGAGGTTCCAGGCAGTCGCCAGCGCGGCGTACATCACCACGAAGATCCCGATGTTGACGACCCAGTGCTCGCCGAAGACGAAGGGCGCGACGGTGAGCGGGACGAACGCGCCGAGCGCGCGGCCGAGCCCCCGGCGCGAGATGCGCGCGCTCAGAGCGCGCCTCGCTCGACGCGGCCGAACAATCCCTGCGGCCGCAGGATCAGCACTGCGATCAGCACGAGGAAGAACGTGAGCGATGCCCAGGTCGGCGAGATCTCGGCCGCGAGTACTGATTCGCTCACGCCCACCACGAGGGACGCCACGACGGCGCCGCCGAGGCTGCCGAGCCCCCCGAGCACGATGATCGTGAGCAGGCGCGAGATGAGGTCGTAGTGGCTCCCGGGGTTGAACGAGAAGACGATGCCGTAGACCGCTCCCGCCGCGGTCGCCGTGGCCACGGCGAGACCGAAGCCGATGGCCGCCACGCGCTGCGGGTCGATCCCGAGGAGCTCGGCCGAGACCGGGTTCTGGATCGTCGCCCGCACCGAGCGCCCGAAGCGGCTGCGCGCCAGGATCAGGTACAGGAGCGTCAGGATCGCGAGCGACGTCGCGAAACCGAACACGCGCACCTCCGAGACGACGTAGCCGCCGACGCTCCACGAGCGATTGGCATAGCTCGTGATCGTGGAGCGATAGGTGGTCTTGTAGACCAGGCTGAGCGCGCCCTCGATGCCGAGCGCGACGGCCCACGTGACCAGCAGGGAGAGCTGCTCGCGCTCATCGCTCCGCAGCGGGCGCAGGAACGCGAGCTGCAGCCCGACGCCGAGCGCGAAGGCGACCGGCGTCATGATCAGTATCGAGACGAACGGATCGATGCCCGGCCCCACGAAGAGGCTGTGGCTCAGGTAGGCGCCGAGCACGATCAGCGCCCCCTGAGCCACGTTGACCACCCGCATCACGCCGAAGGCCAGCGTGAGGCCGCTCGCCATGAGGGCATACACGCCTCCGGTCAGCAGACCGAGGATGCACGCCTGGACGAGGAGGTGCACGAGCTCGTGTGCCTGGTCTGTCCTAGCCCTTCCAGGCCGGCTTCGGGATCGTGGGCGTGTGGCGCGCCACGGCGGCCGGGTAGACGGGCAGCAGCTTGCCGCCGACCCATTCGACGAGGCTGTCATCGCCCCTCGGGCTGCCGTTGGCGTCCCAGCTCAGGTTGCCCTCGATCGTCGGCCACACGCCCTTGTGCAGGGTCTTGATGATCGTGGCGTTGTCGACGGAGTTCGTCTTGGCCGCCACGGCCTGGATCAGTTGCCCGACGGCATAGGCCTCGGCCGAGCCCGAGTCGATCGTGAGGCGATCGCCGCCGTACTTCTTGAGGTACGCGGCCACGAATGCGGGATTGCCGGCCGACTTCGAATCCGGGAACCAGTCGCCGCTCGAGAAGATCCCGTTGACGTTGCCGGCGCCGACCTTGCTCGGGAACTCGACGGGCGAATTCGCTCCATTCGAGAGGAACAGGTACTTCGGGTTGAACTTCAGTTGGATCATGGCCTTGACCTGCCCGTACGCGTCCTCCGACTGCGTGCCGCCCACGACCATGTCGGGCTTCGCGGCGGCGACCTTCGCCACGATGGGCGTCAGGTCTGCGGTCTCCGGCGGGTAGATCGTCTTGAACACCGTCTTGATGCCGGCCTTCTCGAACAGGCTGCGCATGCGGTCCGCGATCGGCGACGAGAACGGATCGTCGAGCGACGGATAGGCGGCGGTCTTCGGGCGCTTGGACTTGGGCAGCGAGAGGATGTACTGGACGAACGCGTCGCCGCTCTTGAGCACGGGCGCCGGCTGCACGAAGAACACGTTGTTCAGGTGCTCGGCGAAGACGGCCGGGCCGCCGCCCGCCGGCTCGACGAAGGCGTAGTGGTAGCGGTAGGCGACGCGCGCGGCCGGCGCGGTCAGGAGCGTCGAGAACGGCCCGAACACGAGATCCACCTTGTCGCGCGAGATCAGTGTCTGATAGTTCGTCACGACCTGGTTCGGGCTGCTCGTGTCGTCCACGATCTTGAGCTGCACCTGGCGACCGAGCACTCCGCCATGCTTGTTGGCCTCCGCAGCCCACAGTTTGTAGCCCCTCATCGCGGCCTTGCCCGGGTCGGAGAAATCTCCCGACAGGGAGAGCGAGATGCCGATGACGAGCGGCTTCGCCGCCGTCGTCTGGTGCGAGCGGGCCTGCGCGCCGGCCACCGATGTGGCGGCGAGTGCGGCGGCGAGTCCGATCGCAAGCCCGATGCGCGTTCTGGTCACCGTGATCCCCCTTCGGATCCAGCTGCATGAGTCTGATCGTCAGACAATCGGCGACTATAGGGATGGGCGACTGCGACGTCAAGGCCCGGACAGTCGCTATTGCAAGCCAAGGTGCAGTGCTCTAAGCTCCGCCCGGTCGTTGTCAGTTTGTCCGACAAGGAGCCCTCATTCGCATGCGGGAACCGATCGAGAAGCGGAACACCTACGAGCTCATTGCGGAGCAGCTGCTCGCCGAGATCGGGACGCGCCTGCGACCGGGCGACACGCTGCCGACCGAACGGGAGCTGACCGCCTCCTTCAAGGTGGGCCGCTCCTCGGTTCGCGAGGGCCTGCGCA
Source organism: Actinomycetota bacterium (assembly GCA_030774435.1). Classification (GTDB taxonomy): domain Bacteria; phylum Actinomycetota; class Thermoleophilia; order Gaiellales; family JALYLC01; genus JALYLC01. The sequence continues at coordinate 4,106 of JALYLC010000380.1, read as the reverse complement.
TGCTCGAGTCCAAGGGCGTGATCGAGCCGGTCGGAAACGGGACGTTCGTCGTCGCCGAGCTCCGCAGCCCGCTCAACCGATCGCTCGCCCTCCTGCTCTCGCTCGACGAGGCCAACCTGAGCGAGCTCTATGAACTGAGGCGCATGCTCGAGGGGGAGGCTGCCGCGCTCGCCGCCGTGCGCCGTTCGGACGATGACCTCGAGACGATGGCAACGGCGATCGACGAGATGGCCAGGGGCCTCGGCGACCGCGATACCTACGCCGCAGCTGACGTGCGCTTTCACGTGGCCGTCACCGCGGCGACGGGAAACCGCGTCGCACTCCACGCGATGCATGCCATCCGCGATCTCCTCGAACGGGCGCTCGAGCAGGTCTACGGGATCCCGGGCAGCGCAGCTCGCTCACTCGAGCAGCATCGCCAGATCCTCGCAGCGATCGAGACCGGCGACGTCGACGAAGCCCGCAATCGCATGCGCACGCACCTCACGCGCGTCGAGCGCGAGATCCACGAAGCCGTCATCTCCAGCCGGCTCGCGGACTTCAGCGCTCCACCGCCGGCCCTTGACGGGAGGGAGTAGCACCATGGCGAAGATCGGTTACGTGGGACTCGGCGTCATGGGTGGCGGAGTGGCGCGCCGCCTGCTCGAGGCCGGCCACGAGGTGACGGGCCACAACCGCACGCGCAGCAAGGCGGAGCCCCTCATCGCCGACGGAATGCGCTTCGCAGACACGCCGCGCGCCGCGGCCGAGCTGAGCGACGTGGTGTTCTCGATGGTGACCAACACGCAAGCGCTGGCGGCTGTCACGGAGGGGCTCGACGGGATCCTGGCAGGGCTCGGGCCCGGAAAGGTCTATGTCGACATGAGCACGGTGAGCCCGGCTGCCAGCCGGGAGCTGGCCGAACGCGTTGCCGAGCGAGGCGCCGTCATGCTCGACGCTCCCGTGTCGGGCAGCGTGATCACGCTCGAGCAGGGCAGGCTCTCGGTCATCGTGGGGGGCGATGCGGCCGCGTTCGAGCAGGTGTTGCCGATCCTGCGCGAGATCGGGCCGACCGTCACGCGCGTCGGCGGCAACGGTCAGGCGGTGCTCATGAAGATCGCGACCAACCTCAGCCTCGCCGTTCAGATGCTGGCGTTCAGCGAGGGCGTGCTGCTGGCCGAGAAGGGCGGGATCTCGCGCGAGGACGCGGTGCAGGTGCTGACCAACAGCGCGATCGCCTCGCCGATGGTGAAGTATCGCGGGCCATTCGTGCTCGAGATGCCCGAGGAGGCCTGGTTCGACTGCAACATGATGCAGAAGGACATGGTGCTGGCGCTGGATCTCGGGCGCGAGCTCGACGTCCCGCTGCCGAGCACGGCCACAGCCAACGAGATCCTCACGGCTGCGCGGGGAATGGGCGTCGACCACCACGACTTCGCCGTGATGTTCGACGTGCTCGCGCAGCTCTCCGGCCTCCCGCTCCCCGCCCGCTGATGGCCGCCGGCGCCGAAGCGGCTGGCCCCTGGCGCGAACTGTACGAGCGGATGCTCACGATTCGCGTGTTCGAGGAGCACGTCAACGAGCTCTACACGACGGCGAAGATGCCCGGGCTCGCCCACCTCTACAGCGGTGAGGAGGCCGTCGCCGTCGGCGTCTGCTCGGCGCTCCGGCCCGACGACTTCATCACGAGCACCCATCGCGGTCACGGCCACTGCCTGGCCAAGGGCGCGGCGATCGACCGCATGTTCGCCGAGTTGCTCGGCCGCGAGGCCGGTTACTGCCGTGGCAAGGGCGGCTCGATGCACATCGCCGACCAGCAGAGCGGCAATCTCGGCGCCAACGCCATCGTCGGAGGCAGCGCGGGCATCGCGACCGGCGCAGCGTTGTCGTCGCAGATGCGCGAGAGCGGGCAGGTCGCGGTGTGCTTCTTCGGAGAAGGCGCGCTCGGACAGGGCCTGCTCTACGAGGTCATGAACATGGCCTCGCTCTGGAAGCTCCCGGTGGTCTACGTGTGCGAGAACAACCTCTACAACGAGTACACCCACTTCCACGAGACCACGGCCGGCAGCGTGAGCGCGCGCGCCGAATCGTTCGGGCTTCCCACGGCGACGGTCGACGGTCAGGACGTCCGGGCCGTCCGCGAGGCCGCGCTGGAGGCGGTGGAGCGGGCCCGGCGCGGCGAGGGTCCGGGTTTCCTGATCTGCGAGACCTACCGGCTGCACGGTCACCACGTCGGCGACGTCGATCGCGCGTATTACCGCTCACGCGACGAGGAGGCGACCTGGCGCGAGCAGCGCGATCCGATCCCGCTGCACGGCGCGTGGCTGCTCGAGCAAGGCCTCGCCGGCCAGGATGATCTGGCCGCCGCAGAGCATCGCGTGCGCGCTGTTGTGGAGGCGGGGCTGGCATTCGCCCTGGCGGCCCCGTACCCGGCGGCCGAGGAAGTGGACCAGCATGTCTACGCCTAGCGCGGCGAGCGAGGCGACGGCGAGCTCCGGCGTCCGCGAGCTGACCTTCGGCCAGGCGATCAACGAGGCGCTGCGCGAGGAACTGCGTCGCGATCCGGCGGTCTTCGTGATGGGAGAGGACGTGGCCGAGGCCGGCACGCCCTTCAAGGTCCTGCTCGGGCTGGTGGACGAGTTCGGGCCGCGGCGCGTGATCGACTCGCCAATCTCGGAGGCCGGCATCACCGGGCTCGGTGTCGGGGCCGCGATGACCGGCATGCGCCCGGTGGTGGACATCATGTTCGGGGACTTCCTGACGCTCGCCATGGATCAGCTCGCGAACCAGGCGGCCAAGGTGCACTACATGTCGGGGGGCGCTCTCCGTGTGCCGATGGTGCTGCGCACGACGCTCGGGGCCACGCGCCGGTCGGCGGCACAGCACAGCCAGAGCCTGCACGCCTGGGTCAGTCACATCCCGGGCCTCAAGGTCGCGCTGCCCGCAACGCCGTATGACGCCAAGGGCCTGCTCAAGGCGGCGATTCGCGACGACAACCCGGTGGTCTTCTTCGAGGACAAGCTCGCGTACGCGACACGCGGACCGGTGCCCGAGGAGGAATACGTGATCCCGCTCGGTGTCGCGGACGTCAAGCGCGCGGGCAGCGACGTGACGATCGTGGCCACCAGCAGCATGGTCTACGTCGCGCTCGAGGCCGCCGACCTGCTGGCGGCGCAGGGCATCAGCGCCGAGGTCGTCGACCCGCGCACCACGACCCCGCTCGACGCCGACAGCTTGATCGCCTCCGCCCGCAAGACCGGCCGGGCGCTCGTGGTCGACGAGGGCCACCAGAGCTACGGGGCGTCGGCCGAGCTCGCCGCTGTCATCGCGGAGGGAGCGTTCCACTTCCTCGATGCTCCGGTCACGCGGCTCGGCGCGATGGACGTGCCGGTGCCATTCTCACCGGTGCTGGAGGACCTGACCGTGCCGACCGCCGAGCGGGTTGCGGAGGTCGCGCGCTCGCTCTGCTCACCTGCGTAGGAGGGAATGATGGGTCTCAAGACCTTTGGCCTGACCGCCGTCGACTGGGAGCAGCGCGTCGACATGGAGCGGCTGCGCACCCAGCGCCTCGCGCGTGCCAAGCAGCTGCTCGCCGAGTCCGAGCTCGGGGCGCTGCTCTGCTTCGACATGAACAACATCCGCTACCTGACGGCCACCCACATCGGCACGTGGGCGATCGACAAGCTCGCGCGCTTCACGCTCTTGCCGCAGGGCGACGAGCCGATCCTCTGGGACTTCGGCTCGGCTGCGCGCCACCACCAGCTCTACTGCCCCTGGCTCGGCGAGCGCTCGCGGCCGGGCATCTCGACGTTGCGCGGCGCGCTCGGGCCCGAGGTCGGTCAGGCGCAGGACGTGGCGCGCAAGGTGCGCCTCGAGCTCGAGCAGCGGGGGCTGCTCGGCGAGCCGATCGGCGTCGACGTGATCGAGCTCCCGATCCTGCTCGCGCTGCAAGCCGAGGGGATCACGGTACTGGACGGCCAGCAGCTGATGCAGCGGGCGCGCGTGATCAAGACCGAGGACGAGATCACGCTCCTCAACACCGCGTGCATGATGGCCGACGCCGCCTACGACGAGCTCTATCGCGCGATGAAGCCCGGCATGAGCGAGAACCAGTGCGTGGGCCTCGT
>JALYLC010000379.1 GCA_030774435.1 Actinomycetota bacterium | reverse complement strand
TGGGCAGCTACGAGGACGAGTTCGATCCGGACAGCGGACACGGCTGGATGTGCCGGCTAGCAGACAGCGGCACCCTCGGCATAGCCGGGTTCGCCCGCGTGCGCAAGCACGAGCTTGAGCTCGAAATTCCGGACTGATCCCGCGGCGTGTGGCCCCGGTCGGGAGAGGTCACGCCGGCGGTGCACAGCTCCTGCGGGCGCGCGCTCAGGGCTTAGCTCAGGCGCGGCGGAGCGCCGCACACGCCGCCAGATGTCCGCACATCCCGTGCACGCCTGCGCCCGGCGGCGTTGCCGCTGAACAGAGGTAGAGCCATGTAAGCGGCGTGGAGTAGGGGACACGCCGAAGCACGGGCCGGGCGATCAGCTGTCCAAGCGTGTTCGCGCCGCCGGAGATGTCGCCGCCCACGAGGTTGGGGTTCTCGCGTTCGAGGTCGTCGGTGTTGCGAGACGCGCAGGCGAGGATGCGGTCGCGGAAGCCGGGCGCGAAGCGCTCGATCTGGGCCTCGACGCGCTCGCGCATGTCGAAGGTCGATCCATTCGCAACGTGACAGTACGCCCACGCAGTGTGCTTGCCGGAGGGCGCGCGCGTTTCGTCGAACAAGCTCTGCTGTGCGAGCAGGACGAAGGGACGTTCGGCGTGTCTTCCTTCCCACGGCGCGCGCTCCGATTCTGCGATCTCGTCGAGCGTGCCACCGAGATGAACGGTTCCGGCGTCGGCGATCTCGGGCGCGCGCCACGGGATCGGGCCGTCCAGCGCGTAGTCGAGCTTGAAAGCGCCGGGCCCGTAGCGCCAGCGTTGTAGCCGGCGGCGGTAACGACTCGGCAGCAGGTCGCCGGCGAGCGAGACGAGTTGCGACGGTGTCACGTCGCACAGCACGAGCTTGCTGCTCGGCAGCTCGCGCAGCGAAGCAACGTGGGTTCCCGTCTCGATCTCGCCGCCCAGCGATCGCAGGCGCGTAGCGAGTGCGTCGGCGATCGCCTGCGAGCCTCCGCGCGGGAACGGCCAGCCTGACACGTGAGCGAGCGTCAACAGGACCAGTCCGAACGGCGCACTCGCCGTTTGCTCCAGCGGGAGAAGGGAGTGCGCCGCAGCGCCGGCGAACAAGGCGCGCGCCGCCTGGGTCTCGAACCGCGTCTCAGCGAGGCGCTTCGCCGAACTCAGTGCGGCGAGACCGAAGCGCGTGAGTGGTAGTGGATGGCGTGGAACGTGCGCGATCGGCTTCAGCAGCTCGCCCTCGAGCTCGTCCCAGCCGGTGACAAGCGGTTCCAGCAGCCGCCGGTAGGCATCGCCGTCCGTGCCGAGCTGCCTCGCCGTGTCCTCGAGCGAGCGCCGTGCGAGAACCGCGGTGCCGTCGTCGAGCGGGTGGGCAACAACGGCGGGCGGCTCGATCAGGTCGAGCTCGAGCCGCAGTGAGCGGAAGAACGGCGAGGCGACAAATAACGGATGGATTGCAGAGCACACGTCGTGCCGAAATCCCCGCAACGTCAACTCAGCGGTGCGCGTTCCGCCGCCGATCGTCTCCTGCCCTTCGATGACGCGCACAGAGCGCCCGGCCTGAGCGAGCGTGATCGCCGCGGCGAGGCCGTTCGGCCCGGCCCCGACGACAACAGCGTCTAGTTTCCGACTACCTGGACTAGCCAGCGCCGGTCGCGCTCGCGGTCGAGCTCGATGAAGAGCACCCGCTGCCAGGTGCCGAGGCAGAGCTCGCCCTCACGCACCGGCACCGATTCGCCGGCCGAGCCGAGCAGCATCGCCATGCAGTGAGAGTGTCCGTTGCCGAAGTCCATGTCCTCCGGGCAGATGTTCTCGGTGCGCTTGTCCCAGTCGTCGTGCGCGTAGTACGTCTCGCCCGGGACGAGCCGGCGGAGCAACTCCGAGAAGTCCTCGATGAACCCGGTCTCGAACTCGTTGACACGCACGCAGCACGTCGTGTGCGGGGAGTAGACGCATGCGATCCCTTCGATGACGCCGCTCTCCCGGACCGCCTCGTTGACTTCGTCGGTGATGTCCCGGACAGACAGTCCGCCGGCGGTTCGGAGCTCGGTCTCGCGCTGGTAGACCCTCACCGCCCCTATTCTGAGGATTCCGGCGGGCGACGCAAGTGGGAACCGTTTTTGCAGGGCTCCTCCCTCCCTTATAAGCCCCGGTCCCCCTTGATTCGCGCCTCCACGGCCCGGAGCGTAATTGGCTCTTGAAAAGCGCGGTGATGAGCGCAAGACTGGAGCGGCACCTTCGATGGACTGCGGCTGCGGCCGCGGCATGGCGTAAACAGGAGGGGAGACCTCATGTTCGGATGGACCAGGATCTTCACGCTCGTCGCGGTCGCAGCGATGGTGTCGATCGTTACCGGTGGAGCGGGAGCCACGTCGACACCGACGCTCGCCCCGGCGACGGCTTCCCACGCGACGGCCGCAGGCAAGGCCAGCACGGCGGCATCACGCCGCGGCACTCTGCTGAAGACGGCGAACCTGAGCACCCGGGCCGGCGCGACGCGGTATCTGCGCGCGGTCGGACTCGATCCGCGCGGCCTCGTCATCCAGCGGGGCGCTCGAAACTACGCAGGCGCGAGCTGCCCGGGTGCGGGCTGGTCGTGCACCTCGACGGCTCATCCGGTCGTCCAGATCGCCTCGGCCGGCGGTCAGAACACCTTCCAGTGCGCGACCACGAACTGCGCGGTCGTCCAGGCCACGACCGCCGCCCCCGCCCCACCGAAGCCCGCAACGAACAAGGCGACGTGCGTTAAGACGACCGGCCCGACGCAGGCTTGCGTTATCGACCAGACGAGCCTGACCGCGAGCAACGTCGCGATCGTCGTCGAGACCAGCAAGATCTCAGGCCTGACGCAGACGGGCTCGTACACGGCTGGAATCACCCAGCATGCGACAGGCCCGTCCAACACGAACACGGCTTGTGTCCTCCAGAACATCAACGTCGACGGCTCCACCACCGCCAAGAAGGGCGCGGTGACCGTGACGCTCAACGCCCACCAGTCGGTCACCATTTCTCAAGACTCGGTGGGGGGTAGCAACACGGTGCAAGCCGCGAAGCTGTCGGATGACTGCGGGGCCGCGAATTCAGCCCTTACGCAGAGTCAGACACTCACTTCAGGCGTAACGGGTTCGGGTTCGATCACGCAAAACGAGAATGCTGCGGGCGGTGACGCGAACGTCAAGCTCGACATCGCGCAGAACAGCACTTCAGGTGCCAACACGTCTGCGTTCACCCAGACCAACGCTCTGACCGCGATCGCGAATACGCCGTTAGGACCGGTGAGTCAGACCCAAAGCTCGCCGACCGGCGGCATCTCGGCCAACGTGAATCAGTTCAGCCACGGCCTCTCGACCGCCAGCGCAACACAAACCGAGACGCAGTGCGAGGACGCAAGGGTCTCCGGGCTCGTGGCTTGCGGCACGGAGCAGGACCCACCGTCGTACTCGCTGACGCAAGTGCAGTACGGGCCGGTGAAAGACACCGGGGCCAAGTCGCCAACCGCGGCGTCGCGCTCCCTCGCATACGTCCGG
>JALYLC010000378.1 GCA_030774435.1 Actinomycetota bacterium | reverse complement strand
CCTCGCAGCCGCCCTCGAGCAGCACCTGGGCGATGCCCGCCCCCATCGTCCCCAGGCCGACGACGCCCACGCGAGTGATCGCTTCCATAAGCGCCAACGGTAGAGCAGCCGAGCCCGTGCAGACCTCGGGAGCGTCGCGCACGGCCGCGACGCGCTGCAGGCTCCGGCTGTCACAAGCTCATCACCGTGATGAGATAGGCGACGTCACAAAGTCGCGTGTCAAGCGTCCAAGCTGGTCAGTGCATTCCTAGTTTTTCGCGTGCTCATCCGATACGCTAATGGTCCGTTTCCCGAACCGTGCGTGCACGAAGTCCCGGGAATCCAGCCAATCCGTCCGTCACGAGCGAGCAACCCATGTACCGCTTCAGCCGCGCCCTCTACCTCGAGCTCAAAGACATCGTCGATCCGCACCCGGACACCATCAGTGTGACCGAGGCGCGTCGACGCGTGCTCGACGCGGCGCAGTCCACCGTTGAGCGGCTCGCGAGCGATCCGCGCTACTTCCCGCAGCCCGCCCGCAGCCTCTTCCAGCAGATCCGCTGCTACTTCCCCATCTCCCAGCAGGCGCGCGTGTTCTACGCGATCGAGCGTATGGTCAGCCTGGCCCGGGCCTCGATTCAGATCGAGCTCGACCGGCTGAACGAGGCCAACGCCCGCTGCCGCGCAACCACCCGCAAGGGCAAGGCCTGCCAGCGCACCCCGCTGCCTGGCCGCGAGTACTGCCCGTCGCACTCGCATCTGGAGGAGCCCTCCACGCTCCCCGCGCGGGTCGGCGCAGCCGCCTGAGCGTAGGTCCGTGCCTCAGCGCGCCATGATTGGCGCGTGCACGACCTGCCCGAACGCCTAGCGCTGGGCACCGGCGACAGCAAGCCCAACCGGCTGCTGCTCGCCGACGCCCTCGCGCTGCTCGGTACGCTCGCCGACGGGAGCGTCGACCTGGCCTACGCCGACCCGCCCTTCGCCACCGGGCAGGTGCGGCGCGGACCGGGTGCCGATGGCGTGCAGCACCGCTACGACGATCCGCTCGACGATCCCGCCGCCTACCGCGCGTGGCTCGAGCCGCATCTGACGGAGCTGCACCGCGTGCTGGCGCCCACCGGCTCGCTCTTCCTGCATCTCGATCACCGCATGAGCGCGCACGCGCGCATCGCGCTGGATGCGGTCTTCGGGCGCGAGCGCTTTCGCAACGAGATCGTCTGGCGCTACGGCCTGGGCGGCCGCGCGCCCGCCAATGCCTTTGCGCGCAAGCACGACGTACTGCTGTTCTATGCGCGCGGAGCGGGCAACACGTTCCACCGGCTGCGCGGGGGACTCACGCCCGCCATGACCGCCAAGTACGCTCACAGCGACGACCGCGGCCGCTACCAGAACGCGCACGGGCGGCGCTACTACCTCAAGGGCGGCAAGCCGTTCGACTCGGTCTGGGACATCCCGAGCATCGCCCCCACCGCTGCGGAGCGCACGGGCTACCCGACCCAGAAGCCGCTCGCGCTGCTGGAGCGCGTGATCGCGGCAACGACCGACGCGGGCGCGCTCGTGATCGACCCCTTCGTCGGCAGCGGCACGACGGCCGTGGCCGCTCAGCGGCTCGGCCGGAGCTTCGTCGCGGGCGATTGCTCGGCGCGGGCGATTGGAGTCACCTGCAGCCGCCTGGAGAAGGAAGCGAGGTCGCGGCCGGCGCCCGACGTGCTCATCTCGAGCCCTTGATTCTCGCCTCGACAGTCTCCACAATCATTCGCAGGGAAACGAGCGCCCGGTGGCGAACCTCCGTCCGCACGGATCGAGAGCGGTCACCCGGCAGGAGAATGCATGTACCAGTACAGCCGCGCGATCTTCCTCGCGGTCAAGAACCTCGTGGATGATTCGCAACCCGGCGTGGGCCGTGTCGAGGCCCAGAGGCGCGTGTTGACAGCCTGCGAGGCCGCGGTCGAGCGGCTCGCCGCCGATCCTCGCTACTTCGCGCGCCCGACGCGCAGCCTGTTCGAGGAGATCCGCCGCTACTTCCCCATCACGCAGCAGGCGCGCGTGTACGTGGCGGTCGACGAGGTCATCTCGCGCGTGGTCGAGGCCGCCGAAGCGGAGCTCCAGCGCCGCAGCGACCTGCTCGGCCGCTGCCGCGCGCTCACGCGCAAGGGCCAGCCGTGCCAGCGCGGCGCGATGCCCGAGAGCGAGTACTGCCCGTCGCATGCGCATCTGGACGAGCGCATCGCGGCCGGCTTCGTCGCGGCCTGAGTCAATCCAGCGGCAGCTCGAGCTGCGCCTCGCGCGCGAGCTTGCCCACGTAGACGCCCAGCAGCCGCACCGGGGCACGGCGATCGGCCAGCGCCTTCTCGAGCAGCTCCACTGCGAGGGACGAGAGCGCGCCCCCGCTCGCCACGGGTGCTGCCAGCGTGCGCGAGCGCGTGACGATCGCGAAGTCGTCGTAGCGCAGCTTGGTCGTCACGGTGCGCGCCGCGAAACCGTGGCGCTCGACGCGGGCGAACACGTTCTCGGCGATCGGAGCGAGCTCGGCGGCCATCGCGAGTGGATCGAGGAGATCGTGCTCGAACGTCGTCTCCTCGCCGATCGTCACCGGATCCGAGGCCTCGACGACCACCGCGCGGGGATCGATCCCACGCGCGCGATCGCGCAAGTCGCGCCCCATCTTGCCCATGCCGAGCGCCGCGAGCCCGGCGTCGTCCTGGCGCGCGAGATCGCCGATCGTGGCGATGCCGGCGGCCAGCAGACGCTGCTCGCCGCGCGGGCCGACTCCGGGCAGCGCCCGTAGCGGCAGCGGCGCGAGGAAGGCGGCCTCCCGACCGGGAGGCACGACCACGATGCCGCCCGGCTTGCGGTGGTCGCTCGCGATCTTGGCGACCGTCTTGCCGGTGCCGCAGCCGAGCGAGCAGGAGAGCCCCGTGGCATCGCGGACGGCCGCCTGGAGGGCCCCGAGCAGGCCGCGGGCGTCCGAGCTCGAGCGCACAAGCCCGCCGAGGTCGAGGTAGCCCTCGTCGATGCCGACCTGCTCGACGCGCTCGACGAGGCTCTCGACGACGGCCCAGACCGTGCGCGAGCGCTCGCGGTAGCGCTCCATGTCGGGCCTGACGAAGATCGCCCCCGGGCAGCGCCGGTAGGCCTCGGCCGCGCTCATGGCCGAGCGGATGCCGAACCGCCGCGCCTCGTAGCTGGCCGTGGAGACGACGCCCCGGCCGCGCGGGTCGCCGCCGACGATCACGGCCTTGCCCCGCAGCTCGGGGCGGTCGAGCTGCTCGACGGCGGCGAAGAACGCGTCGAGGTCGAGGTGCGCGATCACGCCTGGCGGGTGCGCACGGGCGAGGTG
>JALYLC010000377.1 GCA_030774435.1 Actinomycetota bacterium | reverse complement strand
CCTGGGGCTGATCTCCGCGGCCTTCGACCTCGACCGCGCGCTCGGCTAGGGCCGCGGCTCGTCGAGCGTTCGGCCTGGCCGGGACGGCAGCCCACCGTCAGGCTGGAGAAAGGTCTGAGCGATCACGGTCGGCACGATGGCGGAGAGGACGACGACTGCGATCAGCAGCGAGAACTGCGTCTGGGTGATGATCTTCGCCTGCAAGCCGTAGAGCGAGCTGATCGTGCCGAACGTGAGGCCCGTCGCCATGAGCAGCGTCGTGAATCCCGCGTCAGGAGCGCAGTAGCGACGCGCGAGTGGATACACACCGCTGAGTTTGGGGATCAGCTTCGCCGCGAACAGCAGTGCCAGCACGCCGAGGTTCGCCCAGAGCGCCGAGAGCGACACGTTCATTCCGCCCTTGATGAAGAAGAGGGGCGTCAGGAAGGCGAAGGCGACGACGCGCAGCCGCTGCTGCTCGAGCCGATGCTGTGCGTAGTGCGAGGAGAGCGCAAGTCCGAGCACGAACGCGGGCAACACCGCCTGGGAGTGGGCCCGGTCTCCGAGCCACATGAGCAGGAACAGGCAGGCGAACACCATCTTGATCTCCGGCTCGATGACGCGATCGCCGTACCTGCCGAAGAACCGCGATGCTCCTCGCGGTAGGCCGAGGATGAGCAGCGCGGAGACACCGACGAACGGCACGATCCAGAGGCTCGGCTTGATGAACAGGATCGACAGCGCGGCCGCCGTGCCGAAGTCGGTCACGAACGTCGCCGACATCAGGCGCTTGCCGGTCAGCGTCTGGTTGAGCCCGGTCTCGACCAGGACGGCATAGACGACTGCGAGACTCGTCGTCGAGAGTGCCGTGCCGGCGATCTCGGCCTGCCCGCGGCTCCAACCGAGCGCGTAGTGGGCAAACAGGCCCACGAACAAGAATGGCGCGGCGAAGCTGAAGCCGCCCAGCAGCAGCGATGCTCTCCACTCGCGCCTGAACTGCGGGACGTCGACCTCCGCTCCGGCGAGGAACGTGAGCACGATGCCGGCGAAGCCGCCCACGAACGTGAGCCAATCGGGTATCGAGACATCGAAGGCGTTGCCGACGAACACGCCGGCTGCGAGCTCGATCAACGCGACCGTGATCCCGACCTCGACCGAGATCATGCTCGCCAGGAGCACGACTCCGGCGAGCAGTGCGGCGAGTGCGAATGTGCCCATCTCTACCCTCCCTGTGCCTGGGTCGGGTAGAGGCCATCAGCCCCGGAGGGCGGTTAGGCGCGAGCCTCATCGCGCGTGCGCTCGTTCGATCTTAACTCACACGCTCGTTCGGAAACGCGCTCTCAATCGTCGAGCCGGGCGAGCCGGAAGCCTCCGGTCGTGCCGGTCGGCCAAACCGCGCTGAAGGCGGGAACCATCTCGCTCGTCACGAGCCCGGATTCGCTGGTGAGCTCGTCGACGACCGCCCACCACCGTCGCATCGCATCGGGTTGGTCGACGAGGCTGACCACGACGGGAACGCGCCGGCGCAGCGCGAACAGTCGATCGCCGTGCGGCCGGTGGTCGCCGGAGTAGCCCCATGTCCCTCGCACGGCGGTCGCGCCGGCGGCGCCCTCGAGACGCAGCCGGTGGATCAGCTCGATGTAGAGCGGGTGACCGCGATAGCGCGCTTGCTCGCCGGAGTAGACCATGAGCTTCTGCCATACGCCGAGGCCGCTCGGATCGGTCTCGGGCAGGTGCGTCGGCTCGGCAAGGATCGAGCCGTCGCGCTTGCACACGCGTATCCGCTCGAGCGTCACGAGTGGCAGGTGGAGGCCGCGGCCGAGCTCGCCGAGCGCGGCCGCGATCGTCTCGCCCGAGCCGACGGCGATCACCATGGACGGTACGTCGGCATTCGGCGAGAAGAACCGGGCGCGCTGCCGGACTCGGTGCATCATCCCGTCGACTCCCGTGACGACGGTCGCGCCCGCCACGCCATGCCGGTGCAGGACGTCCACCGCCCAGGCGTGCGCGCGACCTCCCTGAGCGCGATCACGGCGACCGATATACAGCGTGAGCTTGGCAGCGCCGTGAAGATCTGGCAGCAGGGGAGCAGCCCGGTCGATGCCCGTGACGATGCGGGCGCGCTCGAGTGTCACGAGCCCACCCGGCAGGACCGCACGCAATTCGGGCAGCAGCGCTTCGATCCGGTCGCGCGCGTCGAGCGCGATCGATACCAGGGGGAGATCCTCGGACAGCGTCAGCATCCGCTGCGTGTGCAAGTGGTGCTTGCTGCCGAATCCCTCGGTGCCGCGCACGAGGATCGCCGCCGTCAGCCCATGCTGCTGGTAGAGGTCGAGCAGCAGGTCCGACGTCAGATGCCCGTTGACGCGGTCGCGCTCACCGAAGTAGACGGTGAGCTTGAGGCTGTCCGATATCACCCTGCCGCGCCTATGACCCACCCGAGCGCGACCGCTGCGAGCCCGACAGCGAGACTCCCGAACACGTTGGTGAGCGAGAGGCCGGCGCCACCGTCCTCGGCCAGGCGCTCGGTCTCGAGCATCCAGGTCGAGAACGTCGTGAACGAGCCGAGCAGGGCGGTCCCGGCGAGCAGGAGCTGGTCGCCTGTGACGCCGGCGCCGTGGAGCAGTCCGAGCAGGAACGAGCCGAGCCCGTTGACGGCCAGCGTCCCGAAGGGGAATTCGCCGGCCAAACGGCCCTGCACCGCATCGTCGAGCACGAAGCGCAGGATCGCGCCCGTCCCGCCGACGAGTGCCACGGCGATCCATACGAGCGCCGTTGCGGTCACGACGCCGGTACCCGGCGCACCAGCGCGCTCACGAGGTGAACGGTGAGCAGCCCGGCGCCGATGCTGACGAGGGCGTACGCCACACCGAGCGACGCATGTCCTTGGTGCACGAGCTCGAGCGCCTCGAGCTGCATGGTCGAGAACGTCGTGAGGGCTCCGCACAGCCCGGTGCCGAGCAACGGCCGGGGGTAGGTCGACGGCGGCAGCCGCTCTTGCAGACGGGTGATGAAGTACGCGAGCAGTGCGGTACCGGTGATGTTGACGGCGAACGTGACCCACGGCCAGCCGTGGCCGGTCGCGGGCGAGTGTTGCTCGAGCGCGGCGCGCGCAAGGGCGCCGCCGGCGCCGCCGGCGAAGATCGCCAGCAGGAGGCGCTCCCGCATGCGCGAGCGCGGCTTCAGATCAGCAAGCGCGAGTGGTGCATTCGCCGTGTTCATGGGACGTGCGTCAGCTTGGCGGAAGTCGCGGAGCCGTGATTCACCCGCAAATCCTGGGAGTCGGGTGTGAAAACCCCTTACGGAACCCTGACCTGCCCGTGAGGCTCTGCTCGCATCCCGGCGCAACGGTGTGACCTGACTGTCCATTCCGCTCACGGAGGTTGCACCGATGAAGGCACGTCTCCATGTTCGTCCGATCGCAGTCTTGCTGGCCGCTGCCGTCGTCGCCGTGGCTGCATTCAGCACGAGCGCGTCGGGCGCAGGTGGCCCGGGGATCGTGACGCCCCCGACCATCTCGGGAACGGCCAAGTCGGGTGCGACCCTCACGGCGACGACCGGGACCTGGGCCAGCCCGCCCACCTCGGTGGCCTATGCCTGGCAGCGCTGCAGCGATGCCGGCACCGCGTGCGCCGCCATCGACGGCGCTGCCGGCGCCACGGCGACGACCTACGTCCTGACCTCGGCCGACGTCGGCCAGACGGTGCGGGTCGTCGAGACGGCCACCGATGGCGCCGGCACCACCGATTCGCCCTCGGCGGTCACGGCAGTCGTCGTCAGCGGTGCGGGCCCCCAGAACAGCGTGCCCCCGACCATCTCGGGCACGACGACAGAGGGCCAGACCCTCGTGGCGACCGACGGCACCTGGGCCGGTGCGGCACCGATCACGTTCACGTACGCCTGGTCGCGCTGTGACGCGACGGGGGCCGCGTGCACGGCGATCACGGGCGCCACCAACAAGACGTACGTGCTGGTCGCGGCCGACAACGACAAGACGCTGCGCGTCTCTGTGACGGCCAAGAACACGCCCGGCACCCAGACTCAGACCTCGGCGCCGACCGCCGTGGTCGCCCCGCTGGCACCGGCCAGCGTCGTGGCGCTGCCGTCGGGCGGCAAGTCCATCGACGCCTCTGACGTCAAGTCGCCCGCCGCCCAGCTGATCATCGACAAGGTGGCCTTCTCGCCGAATCCGCTGCGCTCGCGCGCCGCGTTCACGGCCAAGATCCACATCTCGGACACGCGCGGCTTCTCGGTGCGCAACGCCCTCGTATTCGTCCAGGGCCTGCCCTTCGGCCGCTCGTCCACCCCGGCCGAGGTCAAGACGGGCTCCGACGGCACGGCGACGCTGACGCTCATCCCCACGCACAAGCTGCCCCTCCAGAACGGCGCGACGCTCGTGATGTTCGTGCGTGCGCGCGTGGCCGGCGACAGGCTGATCGCGGGCGCCTCGGCGCGCCGCCTCGTGAACTTGCGCGTCGTCCCGAGCTGACGCCCGCCTGCATATAAAGGGGTCAGACCCCTTTATATGCAAGGTGCTCCTGGCGAGCTGACCTAGCTCCGCCGGTACAGGTCCAGGGCGCGGTCGATGAACACATCGGCCGCGCCCACGTATGCCTCGGGTACGAAGGCGGCGTCGAGCTCCGCGGAGGTCAGCGGCATGCGGCGGTCGGCCGCGAGCTCGTCGCGCAGCCCGGTTCCGCGCTCGCCCGCACGGGCGCCCGCCTCGCTCACGAGCGCGCGCGCTTCTTCCCGACCGAGCCGTTCCGCCAGGGCGAAGACGAGCCGCTCCGACATGATCAGCCCGCGCGTGGCGGAAAGGTTGTCGTGCATCCGCTCCGGGTGCACCACCAGGTCGCCGAGCACCTCCGCCATGTTGGCGGCTGCGCCTCCGGTCGCGGCCAGGACGCCGGCAATGCCCTCCCACTCGGCGTGCCAGGCGCCGACGGCGCGTTCGTGCTCCTGCACGAGGCTCCCGGTCAGGAGGCCGGCGTAGGCGTGCGCCCGCCGCGCGCCCGCCAGGGCGAGCGTGGATCCGATGGGGTTGCGCTTGTGGGCGAGCGTGGACGATCCGCCGCGGCCCTCGCCCGCGCGCTCGCTCAGCTCCCCGACCTCCGTCTGTGCCATGAGCACGACGTCGACGGCGATCTTGCCGAGTGCGCCCGCCAGCGTCGCGAGTCCCGATCCCAGGGCAGCCACGCGCACGCGCGAGGTGTGCCAGGGCAGCGCGGGCTCGGCCAGGCCCAGGTCGCGTGCGACCCGGTCCATGACCTCCGGGCCGTGCTCGCCGAGCGCCGCCAGGGTGCCGGCCGCGCCGCCGAGTTGCACGGCCAGCCGCTCGCGCGCATCGAGCACGAGGCGCTGGGCCTCCACGACGCCCACGAGCCAGGTCGCGGCCTTCGCGCCGAACGTCGTCGGCAGGGCCTGCTGG
>JALYLC010000376.1 GCA_030774435.1 Actinomycetota bacterium | reverse complement strand
ATCTATCCCTATCTCAAGCGCTACACGCCGCTCTGCCACCTCTGGCTGGGCGCCGTCGACGGCCTCGCCCCGGTGGGCGGCTGGGTCGCGGTCACCGGGCACTTCGACCTCGCCGCGTGGCTGCTCGGCGCGGCGGTCGCGTGCTGGATCGCCGGCTTCGACGTGATCTACGCGACGATGGACATCGAGGTCGACCGTGCACAGGGCCTGCATTCCATCCCGGCCGACTTCGGCATTGCCCGTGCGCTCCACGTCTCGCGTGCGCTGCATGCGCTGAGCGTCGTCGCGCTCGCCGGCGTGGGCCTGTCGCTCGGCCTCGGGCCCGCATATGCGCTCGGCGTCGTCGCCGTCGCGCTGCTCCTGGCCTATGAGCAGCAACTCGTCTCCCCGACCGACCTCTCGCGCGTCAACATGGCGTTCCTGAACGTCAACGGCGTGATCGCCGTGCTCTACCTCGGTGCGGTCGCGCTCGACGTCGCGCTCTCGTGACCGCACCGCGCGTCGAGTTGCGCGGTGTGGGGCACGCCTACGGTGGCCGCGTCGTGCTCGCCGGCGTGGATCGCGTGCTCGAGCCGGGCCGCGGGCTCGGTCTGCTTGGCCCGAACGGCAGCGGCAAGTCGACGCTCCTGCGCTGCATCGCAGGCCTGCTTCGCCCGCGTGCGGGCTCGGTGCTCGTCGACGGCCGGGAGAGCTGCGAGCTGCCGCCGGCGGAGCGCGCGCGCGTGGCCTATGCCGGGCACCGCCCGTTGCTCTGGGGCGGGCTGAGCGCGCGCGAGAACCTGCTCCTGTGCGCCGGCCTCTACGGTCTCGAGCCCGAGAGCGCGGACCGCGCGCTCGAGACCGCCGACCTCGCCGAAGCGGCGAAGCGCCCCGCAGCGGCGCTCTCGCAGGGGCAGCGGCAGCGACTCGCGCTGGCACGCGCCCTGCTGCCGGGCCCGAGCCTGCTCGTGCTCGACGAGCCTCACAGCGGCCTCGACGAGGCGAGCGCCGTGCGCCTCGATGCGGTGCTCGCCGAGGCCCGCGGCAAGATCACGATCGTCCTCGCAACGCACGAGCGCTCGCGTGCCGAGCGCCTCTGCGACGAGCTCATGCACCTGGAGGTGCTCCGCTGAGCGCCCGCGCCGTGCCGTTCGCCCGTGCCGTGAGCCTGCTCGTGCGCACCGACGTCGTGCTCGAGCGCCGCGCCCCGCAGCTCGCGCTCGCCATGGGGCTGTTCGCCGCCGTCGCACAGGTCGTCCTGCACTACGGCGCCGACATCGCCCGTCCGCCTGTCGCACTGACCGTCGGCTCCCTCTGGGTCACCCTGCTGCTCGCGACGCTCCTGGCCGTCGCGCGCGTGTTCAACGCCGAGCGCGACGAGGGCCTGCTCGACGCGCTCGTGCTCGCTCCCATCCCCCGCACCGCGATCTGGGCGGCCAAGGCGATCGCGATCGGCGCGCTGCTCGTGCTCATGGAGGCCGTCGCGGTGCCCCTCTCGTACCTGTTCCTGCCGGCCGATGCGCCCGTCCCGCAGCTCGGGACGCTGCTGCTCTCGCTGGCCGCGGGCGACGTCGGGCTCGCCACGCTCGGCTCGCTCGTCGCATCCGTCGCCTCTGCCGTGCGGGGCCGCGAGGTCATGGTCCCGCTGCTCTACCTGCCGGCTGCGGTGCCCCTGCTGATCGCCGCTCTGGCCTGCAGCGTGCATGCCTCGTCGGGCGGGAGCGTCGTGCGCCCCCTGGCCCTGGTGCTCCTCTACGATGCCATGGTCGCGCTGCTGGCATACGCCGTGTGCGAGCACGCGCTGACCGACTGACTCCCGTGGGTACTCAAGACCGCCTTCTGCGCCCGGCGGTGCTCGCCGCCGGGGGCCTCCTCGTCCTCTCCACACTGCTGATCGCGCTGTGGGTGCCGAGCGATCGCGCAGAGGGGTACCGGCAGCGCATCTTCTACCTGCACGTGCCGATCGCCCTGACGGCCTACCTGTTCCTGCTGGTGGGCGCGTTCTATGCCGCCCGCTACCTCATGCGCCGCGACCCGCTCGACGACCTGCGCTCGTACGTCGCGATCCACCAGGGCATCATCCTCGGCACGCTCGTCCTGATCAGCGGGCCGATCTGGGCCAAGGTCTCCTGGGGCATCTGGTGGGACTGGAGCGACAAGCAGCTGAACACGTTCCTGCTCGTCTTCCTCTTCTACTGCGCCTACTTCATGCTGCGCTACTCCGTCGATGAGGGCGCCAGGCGCGAGCGCTTCTCCGCCATCTACGCGCTGCTCGGCATCGGCATGGTCCCGCTCTCGCTGGCCGCGGTGCACCTCGCGGGGACGCTGCACCATCCGACGGTCTTCCACCGCGACGGGCCTGCGATGGAGCACTCCATGTTCGTCGCATTCCTCGTCTCCTGGGCGTCGTTCATCGCGCTCGGCGTCGTGCTGTGGCGCCTCGAGTTGCGGGGCAAGCTGCTCGCCCAGGGCGTGCAGCGGCTCGAGAAGCGCCTGCGCGGCGAGGCCGTCCTGCCGTGACCGTCGCGTCCATCAGCAACTCCGATGCCGAGGCCGTGGGCGCCGTCGTGGCCGCGATCTGGGGCGTCACCCTGGCCTACGTCTGGATCCTCGCGGGCAAGCTGCGCCGCCTCGAGCAGCAGCTCGCCGCCGCGCAGGCCGCGCTGGATCGCGCACAGGGCACCGACCCGGCGTGACGCCTCTGCGGCTGGGCACCCGCGGTTCGCGGCTCGCGCACGCGCAGGCTGGGCTCGCCGCCGAGGCGCTGCGTGCGGCGGGCCTCGGACCGGTCGCGATCGTGCCGATCTCGACCGCGGGCGACCGCGATCGCCGCAGTGCGTTCAGCGAGCTCGGCGGGCGCGGCGTGTTCTCCAAGGAGCTCGAGGATGCGCTGCTCGAAGGGCGCATCGACGTGGCCGTGCACTCGGCCAAGGATCTCACGACCGACGAGACGCCCGGCCTGAGCCTGGCCGCGGTGCTGCCGCGCGCGGACGCGCGCGACGCCTGGTGCGGGCCCCACGCGAGTCTGGCGGCGGTGCCGCAGGGCGCGCGAGTCGGCACCGCGTCGATGCGCCGCGGCGCGCAGCTGGGCGCACTGCGGCCGGATCTGCGGGTGGAGAGCCTGCGCGGCAATGTCGACACCCGCCTGCGCAAGCGCAGCGAGCGCGGACTCGACGGCGTCGTGCTCGCCGCCTGCGGGCTCGACCGCCTGGAGCTTGCGCACGAGATCGGGTTCCGGATCGACGTCGAGGAGATGCTGCCCGAGACCGGGCAGGGCTTCCTGGCGCTGCAGGCGCGCAGCGAGGACACCGCTGCGCTCGCGGTCGTCGGCGACGACGAGGCTGCCCGGGTGCTCGCGACCGAGCGCGCGTGCGCCTCGCAGCTCGGGGGCGGCTGCCGGGCGCCGGTCGCTACCCACGTGGTCACGCTGCCGGATGGGAGACTGTGGTTGCGGGCCTGGCTGGCGCTGCCGGACGGCTCCGTCGTCGTCGTGGCCGAGGGC
>JALYLC010000375.1 GCA_030774435.1 Actinomycetota bacterium | reverse complement strand
CGTCGCGCACGTTCCCGCGACCGCAGTCGCCAGCGCGGCTGCGCTCTGCGCCGTGCTCGCCGTCCTCGCCGGAGCAGGCATCGGCCCGCGGGCTTGGCTCGCCGCCGGCGCGCTCGTCGCCGCCATGCTGGCCCTCGGTCTGGCGCGCGCCCGCAAGGGCACGCGCAGGATGCGCTCGGCGCTCGCAGAGCGCTCCGCCGGCGGGAGCGACCTCGTTGCCGCGCTCGGCGAGCTGCGCGTGGCGGAGTCGAGGATCGCCCGCCCCGACCACACGCTCGTCAGCGACATCGAGCAACTGCGGGCACTCACGCGCGAGCAGACGCTCGCGCAGCGGCGATTGGCCCAGCTCGTGGAGGCCGAGCTGCGCGCGACCGAGCGTGGCGCATCGCTCGCAGCAGTACTTGGCACGAACGACACCGAGCGCCTCTCGGAGGAGCTCGAGGCCGCGCAGCGGCGAGACGCGCAGGCGACCGCCGCGAG
Source organism: Actinomycetota bacterium (assembly GCA_030774435.1). Classification (GTDB taxonomy): domain Bacteria; phylum Actinomycetota; class Thermoleophilia; order Gaiellales; family JALYLC01; genus JALYLC01. The sequence continues at coordinate 2,236 of JALYLC010000375.1, read as the reverse complement.
CGAACGAGCCGCCGAGCTGCTGCCGCGGGCTGCCGCCGCGGCAGAGCGCAGCCAGAGCGTCGCCGATCGGCTTGCGGAGCTCGAGCGCCTGGTACGCAGCGCCTCGCCGTCGGGCGACGAGGCTGACGCGCTGGAGCGGCTGCACGCGGCCGCGACCCGCCGCGTCGCCGCGTTTCAGCGCGAGCGCAGCCTGGTGGAGGGCGTGCCGGAGCTCGATGCACTGCTCGCGACGGCACGAGAGCGGGAGGCGCGCGGCGAGCAGCTGCTGCTGTCCGACGACGAGCACGCCACGCTCGTCGCCGAGTTGCGCGAGGCGCGGGCACGGGCCGAGGAGCTCATGCTGCGCGAGCAGCAGCTGAGCCCCGAGCTCGAGCGGCTCGGGGCGGCGTGCACCGTCGGCGACGTCGAGGGCGAGCTGCGCGCGGTCGAAGACGAGCTGGCAGCCGTGCGGCGCGAGCGCGACCGGCTCGCGCTGGCGGCGGCAATCGTGCGCCGCGCCGAGCGCGAGGTTCGCGAGCGGTACGCCCCGGCCTGGCTCCAGGCGGCGAGTCGCTACCTCGAGGCCATCACGCACGGCCGCTACACCGGCATCGCGATCGTGGAGACGCCGGCCGGCGAGCCGGTGCTCGAGGTGACCCGCGCGGGCGAGCCGATGCCGGTGCGTGTCGGCCCGCCGCTGTCGCGCGGCACGCTCGAGCAGATCTACGTCGCGGTGCGACTCGCGCTCGTGGATGCGATCGATGCCGAGGCGCGGCTCCCGCTCTTCCTCGACGAGCTCTTCGCCCACTGGGATTCAAGTCGCCTGGATGCCCTGGTGCGCGTGCTCGGCGCCGTCGAGGGGCGCCAGGTCGTCGTCTCGACCTGCCACGCGGCGCTCGCCGACCGGCTCGAGCGCTCTTGCGGCGCACGCGTGGTGGAGCTGGCTGGCCCCGGCGGCGTGCTCGTGCCACGGCCACTGCGGCGGCTGGCGGTGGCGACCGCCGCACCCGAGCAGGAAGGGCCGACGCTGCTCGACCTGCTCGAGGGCTGAGAGGGATTAGGCCGCCGCGACCAGGCGGCACATGAACTCGACGACCTCGTCGTCGTCCAGTCCCTGGTCGATCGCCAGGGACCGCCAGGTGGCGAATGCGAGCGCGTGACCGACGGCAGCGCTGACGCGCCTGCGCGCGCGACCCCGCGCCCCTCGCTTCACCATGAGCGTGGTGCGCGCGGCCTCGAGGTAGTCGCGATACCGGCCGAAGAGACGCGCGACCGGCGCTGAGAGCGCCTCGTCGCGGTAGAGGTTCTCCAGCATGCCGCGGGTCGCGCGGTAATACGCGTAGAGCTCGCCGAGGGCGAGCCGCATGCGCTCGTCGGCATCCTCGATCGCCGCCCAGGACGCGAGGTCGGGAAGAGGGTTGGCCGCCCTCCAGTGCGCCGAGCACGCCTGGAAGAGCGCCATCTCGTCCCGGAAGTGCCGGTAGACGGTTGAGCGGCGCACGCCGGCGTGGCTCGCCACCGCGCCCATCGACGTGCGTGCGGGACCGAGCGTGCCGTGCAGGTGGACGGCGCTCTCCGTGATCCGCCGGCGTGTGGCTTGCTCCAGCTCGGCGCGGCGCTTCATCTTGTAGGGACGCTTTTGATCGGTCATGTGTGTCCGAAGAATCTTGACAGATGGGGCAAAGCGCAAGTATATATTAGCGAGACACTACTGTCCCGTTAAAAGGAGTCATGATGGAGACGATCGCGACCCGGGTCGTGGGACCTCGAGACGGCAAGGCTGGATTCCTCGGCAGCATCGGCGTCCGGTTCATGGTCGACGGCGCCGAGTCTGGCGGCGGCTTCTCGCTCGTCGAGCACCCGATGTCCGCGCGTGCCCTCGCCGCGCCGCTGCACCGGCATCTCCGCGAGGACGAGTACAGCTACGTGCTCGAAGGTCACGTCGGCGCACTGCTCGGCGACGACGTCGTCATCGGGGCGCCTGGCGACCTGATCTTCAAGCCGCGCAACCAGTGGCACACGTTCTGGAACGCAGGCGACGAGCCCGCGCGCCTGCTCGAGATCATCTCGCCCGCAGGCTTCGAGCGCTTCTTCGACGAGCTGGTCGACCTCGGCGGGGTGGCGCAGAGCGAGCCGCGCGTCCTCGGCGAGCTGTGCGCTCGCTACGAGCTCGAGATGGACCCGGGCAGCGTCCCCGGCCTGCTCGAGCGCTTCGGGCTCCGGATCGGTGAGCCGCTCGTCTGAGACAGGCCGTGGG
>JALYLC010000374.1 GCA_030774435.1 Actinomycetota bacterium | reverse complement strand
CGGAACGCCTCGACGAGCGGGGACGAGCCCTCGAAGTCGCCGACGATGTGGCCGGCACGGTCGAGCTCGTGGTAGCCCGGGGGCGGGATCGCGCCGATCGCCTGCATGCCGTAGGCCGACTCGACATCGGCGACGGTGTTCAGGCGCCGGTTGAGGCGCGCGCGGCCGAAGGCGGCGGCGATGCCGATCAGCAGGCCGGCCACTGCCCCGAGCACGGCGTTGCGCTTGGGCTGGGGCTGGAAGGCGGCGATCGGGCGGCGGGCCGGATCGCCGACCACGAAGTCGCCGTTCGCGACTGCGCGGTCCGAGACCGACAGCGACAGCTGGTCGCGCAGGCTGCGGATCTGGGCAGCCGCGTCGTTGCTGGCCGCCGGCGTCAGCTTCTGGATCTGCGTCTGGATCGCATTGATTCGCGCGTCGATCGCGCGGCGTTGAAGGCCCAGCCGGAACTGCTGGAAGACGTTGGCCACCGTCAGCGCGCGTCTCTGCGCACCGGCGGCCGTGGCGGCGGTCGCCTCGATGCGCAGCAGGTTCGAGTTCGTCGGGAGCACGCCAGACACGCTCGCGCGCAACTCGTCCTGGGCGATGCCTAGGTTCTTGGCGGCCGGAGCGAGCACCGGCGCCGCCTGAACGAGGCCGACGGCTGTCTGCAGGTCGCGCGTGGCGGTGTCGGAGGTGACGTCGATCGTGCCGCCCGCGGGCAGGTAGATCAGCGTCTCCGCAGAGCGGTAACGGGCCGGCGTCGCGAGCGACACGGCATACGCGCCGGCGCCTGCGATGACGACCAGCAGGAGGATCAGCCAGGTGGACGCGCGCAGCGTTTTGAGCAGGCGTCGAAGATCGTATTGCTCCGTCATCGCATCAGGCATCGGCAGGGTGTGCGAAACGCTTGAGCGCGGGTAGCCCGCGCAGGCGTCGGAGGGCGAGTCCACGAGCCGGCAACGGCCGCGGATCGGCAGCGCGCGTGAGCGCCCGGACGGTGTGGCGGCGCGGACCCGCGCATTGCTCGCGGTCCGTGATCAGGACTCGGACGGGCATCTGCGTCTCGCCGTAGTCGACGTCTCGGCAGGTCCTGGATGGGGCGACCCGCGAGGCGCTAGGCCGCGCGCGGCCGGCGCACCCGCCCCTCGCTCAGCGACCGGCACAGGTCCTCTATGCGATCGATCATGGCCGCCATCGAGTAGTTCCGCGCGACGAGCTCGCGGCCCAGCTGGGCGCGGCGGTCGCGTTCTTCCGGCTGCGAGAGCGCCGAGACGATCGCGTCGGCCAGCGCGGCGGGATCCTCGGCCGGCACGAGCCAGCCAGTCTCGCCGTCGCGGACCACGTCGGGGGTGCCGCCGACGGCCGTCGCGACGACCGCCTTGCCGAGCGCGAACGCCTCGAGCGCGGACACGGGCAGGCCCTCGCGGCGCGAGGGCAGCACGGCGAGATCCGCGGCGGCGAGGTACGGCGCCGGGTTCGTCTGGCGGTCGGTGAACGTCACGGCGTGGTGGATGCCGAGCGTCTCGGCACGAGCGATCAGCGTGTCGTGATCCGGGCCGCCTCCGACGAGCAGGAGCCCGGCCCCGGGCACGGACTCGAGCACGCGCGGGAAGGCTTCGACGAGCACGTCGACGCCCTTCACCGCGAAGTGGCGCGCGAGGCACGTGACGAGGGGACGGCGATCCGGGATCGGTGTCGCGGGGGCGGTGCGCGCGGCGCGCTCGAGATCCTCGATGTCGACACCGCCCGGGACGATCACGACCTTGGGCGCCAGCCGGTGGCGCTGGAGGCCATCGGCCGAGGCCTGCGACACGGCCGCGACGCGTGCGCGGCTGGCGCGCAGCGCGAGCGCGGCGCCGAGCTCCTCGGATTCCTCGATGCCGTGCACCGTTGCGAGCAGCGGAGTGCGCGGCGCGGCCAGCGCAGCAGCCACCGTCGTGCGCACCGACTGCGCGTGCACGACATCGGGCCGGAACTCCCGCACGAGCGCACGCAGGCCGCGCAGCCACTCCGGCAGCGTGCGTGCACTCAGCCGGTGCTCGCTCACGAGCCGCCGCTCGACGCCCGCCTCGTCGGCGGCCGCGGCGAGCCGG
>JALYLC010000373.1 GCA_030774435.1 Actinomycetota bacterium | reverse complement strand
CCGCCCCCGCAGGAGGCTCCGCCGCAAGCGGCGAGCCCAGCTCCTCGAGCGCCGGAGACGCCGCCTGCCGTCGCGGCACCGAGGTCTGCGTGGGCCGACTTCAAGAACTTCGAGTTCCGCACGCCGGGGCAGACCAGCGGCCGCAGGCGCCTGCTGGTGCGGATCGGCGCCGCGATCGTCGCGGCGGTGGCTCTCGCGCTCGCCTACCCGCGCTCGTGGACCCGTTCGGGTCGTCGTCGCCATCCGCGCTGACGCAGTACCTGCAGCGCTTCCAGCCGATCGCCCTGCGCGCAGACCAGGATCGCAAGAGCGTCCAGGCGGCCGTCAACGCGGTGCGCAGCAATCCGAAGAGCCGCACGGCCGCCGCGCGGCGGCTGGTCAGCGCGAACAGGGACCGCGAGGCGCTGCTTCAGCGGCTCGCCGGTCTCGGACCGGCGCCCGCCGCCGCACGCGCGCTTCCCGGCAGACTCACGCGGCTCCTGCGCATCCAGGTCGCGACGGGACGCGTCTGGCAGCGCTGGATGCAGCACCGCCCGTTCGTCTACCTCAAGCACGACGCCGCGACACGCAGTCGCGTTCAGGCGCTGCTGAGGTCGCAGCAGTCGTCCAAGGAATCATTCACGCAGCTCTACGCGCGATTGATGCGAGGGGCAAACCTGCCGCTCGCGAGTCCCACCGGCGCCTGACGCCGAGCTGGCCCCGGGCGACGCTAGGATCAAGGCGATGTCCGCCGCCCCCCTCGATCCCGTCTACCTGATCGGCGGCACCGACCGTCCGAAGGTCGAGCTGGCGGTGCGCCGGTTGCGCGCCCGTGTGCGCGCCCACGACGGCAGCGTGGAGGAGTTCACGGCCCGCCGGGCCGACGACGACGGCGAGGGCATGAGTGCCGACGAGGCCGCGGCCGCGTGCAACGCGCTCGGGCTGTTCGGCGGCACGCGCCTGATGGTGATCGGCGGCGCCGAGGTGTGGGGCGACGAGAAGAAGGCGGCAGCCGATCTGGATGCGCTCGCCGCGTACCTCGCATCCCCGGCGCCCGACGCGGTGCTCGCCCTCCTGACCTCGGGCGAGGTGCCCGCGGGGCGCCTGCGCGCCGCGGCCGAGAGCGCCGGGAGCGCGCTCGTCTACGACCTCCCCGGCCGCGAAGGCCAGCGCGAATGGCTGCGCAAGCAGGCCTCGCGGGCGGGCGCCGATCTCGACGGCAGCGCGCTCACGCGCCTGCTCGAGCTGGCCGGCGATGACACACAGGCGCTGGCCAGCGAGGTCGAGAAGCTGGGGCTGTGGTCGCGGGGCGAGACGATCACGGCCGAGCACGTCGACGAGCTGTGCGTGCTGACGGCCGACACGCCACCGTGGGATCTGACGGACGCGCTGGGCGACCGGCGGCCGGCCGATGCGCTGCGGGTCCTCGGCCGGCTGCTCGAAGGCCCCGACGGCGACGTGCCGCGCTGGGTGCCCTCGATTGCGCGCCACCTGCGTCAGCTGGCCGTCGCGCAGCACGTGAGCGAGCAGGGCGGCGGGCCCAAGGACATCGCCCGGGAGCTCGGCCTGCGCAGCGAGTTCGTGGCACGCAAGCTCTCTCGCCAGTCGGCGCGCTGGTCGCCGGAGCAGCTCTCGGCGGCGATCGTGCGCATCGCGTCGGTCGAGCGCGAGACGCGCGGAGAAGGCGTGCTGCGCGACCGCTTCGCACTCGAGCGCGCGCTGAGCGAGGCCGTCGGCCCAGGCCAGGGTGGCGGCTAGAGGCCGGCGGGGTGGCGGGCGACGTAGCCCGCGGGCGCGCGCGCCGCAGTCGTCCAGCGCGAGCCGCCGCCCTTGCTTGCAGCCGTGTCGTAGCGCAGCCCGGCGACGACCATGTAGGCGTGTGAGTCCTTCGCGTAGATCGTGACCCATTGCCCCGGCCCGGCCTCGCCCCAGGTGTAGAAGTCGTACGAGGCCAGCGGCGTGTCCAGGAGCCCTGCGCCGTGCAGCGCGAAGCTCACCGAACCCGAGCAGTCGTAGCCCGAGTCCGTCCAGTTCTGGTGCCCGCCGCCGAAGCGGTACGGCATATGAGCGATGACGTTGCCCGACTGGATGATCGCGACGACCGCGGCGGGTGCGCCGGCGGGGGCTGCCGCGAGGCCATCGGCGCCGATCGCGCCGGCGGCCGGCGGAGGCGGAGCGATCTGGCCGGTCGGCTGGTCCGGCTCGGTGGTGGCCGAAGCCCCGCCGCTCGCAGCCGTCGTGGCCGAGCGCGTCGAGCGCAGCGAGACCGCGCCTGCCATGCCGCCCGAACGGACTGCCCGCTTGAGCGTCCGCGTCTCGCGGGGAGTCAGCACGCCGTCGACCCGCAGGCCGGCCGCCCGCTCGAACAGACGTACGCTCTTGCGCGTCGCGGGGCCGAACTGGCCGTCGGTCGCGGCGGGATAGCCGAGCCTGGTGAGGGCGTCCTGCAGCAGGCGCACGTCCTTGCCCTGCGCCCCTACGCGCAGGCGGCGGATGCCGAGCCAGCGGCGGTCGCCCGGGCCCCCGCGCTGGGCGCGGCGCAGGATGCGGAGGAAGCGCTGGGTGACGCGCGCCGAGTGGTCGAGGCCCGCGTCGGCGCGCAGCGTACGCACCATGGTCGCGGTGTGCGGCCCGAACTGGCCGTCGACCCTGACCGGATAGCCGAGGCGACTCAGCATCCGCTGCAGCTTGCGCACCGCCGGGCCGGTCTCACCCGGGTGCAAGCCGCGCAGCGACGGGGCACGAGAGGACCTCTTCGCCGGCGCCGCGAATACAGAAGGAGCCAAAGCCCCAGCGGCGAATACCGCAACCAGGAGGAACACCAGCGGCTTCGGCGAACGGTGTCTGAGACGGTCGGGAGTCAGCATGGCTTCCGGTACGGCAAAGGCGTCTCGCGGGACGCGAGCGCTGGACGGGCGCGGAGGCGCAGAGGTGCGCGCCGCGGCTTGTCAGTGCTCGGATCTGACCCTACAGCAGGAAATCGCGCCTGTCGCGGGTGGCGAAAAAACCCGTAGAGCGGATCCGGACTGCAACCTGCCGGGATCTCCCGTATCCTCTGCCCGCGGCGAGATCAGGTGTGTACTGCCGCCGCTCGCAGCTCCCGGGTCAGCTCGGCGTGGAGCGCCGCCGCGGCACCCGTGGACGCGGGCGTGACGTCGGCCTGCGCGATCGCGGCGCCGCGCACGACGTCGCGCAGCAGCCGCGCACCACGCGCCAGACCCATCGGGAGCAGCTGCCCGGGCGCGCCGGGCGCCACGCCGCGGAGCACCCCGTAGACGTGCTCACCGCCCTCGCCGTCGATCGTCTCCCCCGCCTTCAGATTGCGCTTCGCGCGGCATGCGACCTCGGCGATCGCCGAGCGCGCCACGCCCGTCGGCTCGCGCGAGAGGGCCGCGCGGGCCACGCTCACGCCGAGCTCGAGCCCCACGAGGTGCGAGGGGCGCCAGAGTGCGGCCACGCGGCCGTCGCCCGAGGTCGCCAGCCCGTAGGCGGCGAAGGCGGCCCTGACGAAGCGGTCGGCGGCGGCGATCGTCACGTACACGCCCCAGCGCAGGTCGCCGGGCACGGGCGAGCCGTCCTCGTGCAGGCTCGACACCACCTCGAGCGTCCCGCTACGGTCGAGCACTCCGCCGTCGCGCGCCGGCCGTAACAGCGTCGCCAGTTCGCGGGTTCCGCAGGGCGGGAAGCCGAGACCGCGCGCCTGCGGCAGGAGACCCGTGGCGTTCGCCACCGCGGCCATCTCGACGGCCGACTTGGTGCCGTCGAGGAAGGAGCAAAACATCTGAGCGTTCATGCCCGCGGTCTGATCCGGCGGCAGCCCGTAATGCTCCCACACCGTGGCGGGCGTGACCTCGTGATAGGCGGGCAGGTGCTTGGTGCCCTTGCCCGCGCAGACGACCTCGAAGCCGCTCAGCCGCGCCCACTCCACGAGCTCGCAGATCAGGGCGGGCTGGTCGCCGTAGGCGAGCGTGTAGACGACGCCGGCGGCCGCCGCTCGCCGCGCCAGCAGCGCCCCCACGAGCGCGTCGGCCTCGACGTTGACCATCACGACGTGCCGCCCGGCCTCGATCGCACGGAGCGCGTGCTCGACTCCGGCGGGCGCGTCGCCCGTCGCCTCGACGACGACTTCGACGCCGGGCGCCGCGATCAGCGCCGCCGTGTCGTCGGTCAGCCAGGTCGTGCCGGCCCGGCGCGCTTCCTC
>JALYLC010000372.1 GCA_030774435.1 Actinomycetota bacterium | reverse complement strand
GTGTGGAGGGGCGAGGGGGTGGGATGGAGCGCCTGCACGTCGGCTTCCGCGTTGAACGCGCCTCGCGCTGCTCGCCTCGGTGCTGGCCTCAGTCGCCGTGCGCGGCCGCGCGCGGCGGGTGACGAGGGTCGCTCAGTGGGAACTTGTCCGGGTCGGGCCCGATGGTTTGTGCGAGGTCGAGCAGGCGGTGGAGTCGCGGGAGGCGCTGCTCGGCGTTCTTGCCGCCGTGGGCGGTGGTGGTGCGGATGATGTCGTCGAGCGAGGCGAGCGTAGTGCGCACGCCGAAGCCGAGGGGCTCGCGGATGGCTTTGCGGCGTAGATCGTCGTAGCCGCTGGTGCCGGCTGGGGTGAGGATGATGTTGAGCGGCCCGGAGCGCGTCAGCATGTGCGTGAGCGCTTTTGGCTTCTCGTCCGGGTCGAGTCGCAGCTGCTTGTTCTTCGGAGTGCGCGCGTTGAGGGCGATGTAGGCGCGTCGCAGCCGGTCGAGGTTGGCGGGGCGTGTTGAGGGCACGATGTCGATGTTGTCGCTGAGCACGCCCGAGCCGTGCAGCAGCGCGCCAAAGGCACCGATCGTGATGTACTCGAGCCCGCTCTTGTCGAGGATCGCAAACAACTCCACGGGCCGGAACCATTTGAGCTCGGACGCGTCGAAGCCGAGCCTCACCGCCCGCTCCGGCGACCTCGCGAGGCGCCGCAACTCCGCCTCTGCCTGATCAAGCCGCTCGGCGGCCGTGAGGCGCAGGTTGTGCTCAAGCTCGGCATCGCCCGAGACGTCATAGGCCACCAGCTCCATCGAGAGATCGACCCCGCAAGCGCGCAGCAGCATGCGCACCGTCTCGAAGCCAGGATCGACAGCGTCACGCTCCCAGCGCGCGATGTGCGGAGCGGCCTTTCCGACGCGCTCGCCCAACTGCTGCTGTGTGAGCCCGGCGATCAGTCGCGCTTGGCGGATCAGCTGTCCAGCGGTCACTGGTCGGATGCTAGCTCGCGGGCTCCTTGCGTTCTAGCAATCATTTATGGTACATATCGCTCCAAGCATGAATCGCGCGCATCGCCAGCTCGCCCCCCAGCCAATGCATCTGCCGATCCCGCTGATCGCAGAGGCCGGCGAGCACGGTCGCGCGCGGGGCTACCGCGGGGGTCAGTCGCCGGCCGGATCGCCTCACGCTCCGCGGCGAGAACACACCGTGAGCGCCTGGCCGCACCCAATTCCCCCACGCCTCGCCGTGACCCTCGCCGAAGCCGCCACCGTCATCGGCGTCTCAGAGGCGAGCTTCAGGCGCCACGTCCTGCCCGCCCTGCGCGTAGTCGAGGTAGGCCCGCGGCTCACGCTCGTGCGGATCGCCGAACTCGACCGGTGGCTCGAACGAAACCAAGCCGTCCGCCTCCTCTGAGGCCAACCAAGCAACTTCGATTCCGTCGTAACTCCGCAGCGCTAGCCGGCTCGGCGGATCGACCAGGCACGCGGACGTGCGCTCTCCGCCGTCACTAGGCCGATCGCGGTACCCGTCCGGGCGACGCAGCATCGCGGCCACCGATCTTTGCGCGGCTCCCCGCGCGGCAACCATTGGACGCTACCTGCGCCCGCGTGATGCCCGCTGACGTCGAGCCGCCTTCCCTCACAGACGTTGATCCTGCTGGAAGAGAAGGGTTTTCGGCTTCGCTACAGCGCTTGTGCGAAGCGGTCAAGAATCCACATCCGCCGTCTGGCTATTGGCGGTCGCAATCACGCAGCGAGGCTACGGCCCCTCCCAGCGACGCAGGTGTCACGGCCGGGGTCGGAAGCGACGATTGTGCGACCGGTGCTCACCACCCGCGCGCGAAACGGCCACGGCGCCAAAAGGCACCCACGCGGGGACCCGCCAGGGGAGAGCGCGGATCCCCGCGCCCCGCAAGCGTCGCTCCGGCGGCTCGGGCTACCGCACGAGCGGCCCCATCCGCCGTCACGCGCCCATCGGAGGGTTGGCCATCGCGGGCTCCCGGCACCGCGAAGCTTTCCACCAAGCCCGGGCGACTGCGAGCAGACTATCCGCAGCCGGCAGGCCGCGTCAGCGGAAGCACTGGAACCTCACGAAGGCGCGTCGTGATCGATGCTTCGGCACTCTCAGGGACGGAACGCGTCTGCGAAATAGCGCACGCGCCGGCCGTCGATCGTGACGAGGTCGAGGCGGATCCGCTGGACCCACTCGTACCCGCGGCTCTCCGCCAGCCACTGCGCCGCGCGAGAGAGCCCGGCGACGCGCTCGGGGCCGACCGCCTCGGCCGCACCGCCGGCGCGCCGCGCCTTGACCTCGATCACCGCCAGCGTGCGCCCGTAGCGCGCCACGATGTCGACCTCGCAGGCGCCGCGCACCCGCTCGTTGCGCGCAAGCACGCGACCCCCGCGCAGCCGCACGAGCCAGGCCGCGAGCGTCTCGCCGCGACGCCCGAACGCGTGTGCTCGGGCCATCAGCCGGCGAGCAGCGAGAGTTGCACAGCGCCCACAGTCGCGAACGAGCGCCGGTGCAGCGGGCACGGCCCGTGGCACTCGAGCGCCTCGCGGTGAGCCGGCGTGGAGTAGCCCACGTGCCCGTCGAAGCCGTAGCTCGGATAGGTGTCGTGCAGCCGCCGCATCAGCCGGTCGCGCGTCACCTTGGCGACGATCGAGGCCGCGGCGATGGCAGCGCTGGTGCCGTCGCCGCCGATGATCGCCCGGTGCTCACGCTCGAGCGGTACACGGAAGCCGTCTGAGAGCAGCAGCGCGCCGGGGGGAGCGTCGAGGCCGCGCAGCGCACGCGCGAGCGCGGCGAGATTGGCGCGGTGCACGCCTCGGCGATCGACCTCGCAGGCGGGCGCGACGATCACGCTGACCCGGGTCGCGCAGGCGAGCACGGCGTCGTAGAGCTCCTCGCGCTGCGCGATCGTGCGCGTCTTCGAGTCGTCGAGCTGCGCCAGCGACGCGCACACGCGGCCTTGCAGGCGGCGGTAGTCGAAGAGCACCGCCGCTGCCACCAGCGGGCCGGCGAGCGCTCCCCTCCCCGCCTCGTCCGTGCCGGCCACGAACGGGACGCCGAGCGCGCGATCGTGGCGCAGCAGACGATGACCGGGCCGGAGCAGCTTGCGCGCTGGGCGCTGACGGACGGCGACGGCCATGTCGGCGAGCGTAGCGCGACCGTCCCCGGGCCGCGAGGCGCGCGCCCCTCTCGTCACACGGCGCGCCGTGAAGTCTCAGAAAAAGCGGATCCGCAACGGCGGCCAGGCGAGGCCGAACGCGCGCCCGAGCAGCTGGCTGCGCGGCACCGGCCCCCAGATGCGCGAGTCCTCGGAGTAGTTGCGGTTGTCGCCCATCACGAAGTAGCGCCCGGTCGGCACCGCGATCGGGCCGAACGGCTGCGTCGTGCCGCGCACGTAGGGCTCGTCGAGCGGCACGCAGCCGCTGCCGCCCGGCCCGGTGCAGATCGAGACCCGCCCGTGGCGCGCCTTCACCCAGTCGCCGGGGAGGCCGATGATGCGCTTCACGAACACGCGCCGCGAGGCCGTGTCCGCATAGAACACGCGATCGCCCTTGCCGTTCGGGTGGAGCACGACGATGTCGCCGCGCGTCGGCCGCTCGATCCAGTACCAGAAGCGCGCGGCCAGCAGCCGATCGCCCGGCAGCAGCGTGCGCGCCATCGAGCCGCTCGGAACGCGGAAGATGCCGACCACGTACCGCTGCACGCCGTAGGCGAGCACGACCGCCACGAGAATCGTGAGCGCGAGCTGCAGGGAGGAGCGGCTGCGGAGCCAGCCCATCCTCAGAGGATGCCGAATCGTCGTGGAGGCCAGTACCGCACGAATGCGGTGCCGATCACGTTGCGCTTGGGCAGCGTGCCCCACACCCGGCTGTCCTCCGAGCTGACGCGGTTGTCGCCGAGCACGAAGTAGGCGTTGCCCGGCACCGTGACCGGCCCGAAGTCGTCGGTGAAGCTGCGCGCGTACGGCTCGGTCAGGACGTGGCAGGCAACGCGCGGCGCGCGGCAGATGAGCACGCGCCCGTCGACTGCCTGCACCGTCTCGCCGGGCAGCCCGACGACGCGCTTGATGAACGTCACGCTCGCCTCCGTGCGGGCATTCCGCTGCGGCGAGTCGCCCACGCCGGGCGGGTGGAAGACGATCACGTCGCCGCGCTCGGGATCTGCGAACCAGGAGAGGAAGCGCGCGGCAAACACGCGATCCCCCTCTTCGACCGTCGGCCGCATCGACCCGCTCGGGATGCGATAGGACTTGACCACGTACTGCTGCACCAGCCAGGTCAGGCCCAGCGCGAGCGCGACGACGACGATCAGCTCGGCAAGCGCAGCGAGCGGCGACTGCCTGTGAGCGACCGGAAAGCGCAGCTCGATGCGCTCGACGCCCCCCTGGCCCTCGGCCGGAGCGGCCACGGGCTCGGCTAGCGCTGCTTCTCGCGGATGCGCGCCTGCTTGCCGACCTTGTCGCGCAGGAAGTACAGCTTCGCGCGGCTGACGTCGCCGATGGCGATGACTTCGATCTTCTCGATCTTGGGCGAATGCACAGGGAACGTGCGCTCGACGCCGATCCCGAAGGACTGCTTGCGGACGGTGAAGGTCTCCCGCGCGCCCGAGCCCTGGCGCTTGATGCAGACTCCCTCGAAGACCTGCACGCGGCGGCGCGATCCCTCGATCACCTGAAAGTGGACGCGCAGCGTGTCACCGGCCTTGAAAACCGGCACCTGGCGCAACTGGCGCGCCTCGAGTTCCTGGATCACGTTCATGTGCTCGGTCTTCCGTTCGGACGTCGACTGACACCCATGCTAGACGATCACCCGAAGACCCCGTCCCGATAGCGCTGACAGCTGCTGTTAACGCCCGCGGTCGTCGGCGCGCCGGGCGGCGGCCTGCTCGCGGCGCCAGGCCTCGATCCGCGCGTGATGGCCCGAGAGCAGCACCTCGGGGACAGCGTGGCCGCGCCACTCCGCCGGCCGCGTGTAGTGCGGGTACTCGAGCGCCCCCTCGAGCGCCGGCGCGAACGATTCCTGCTCACTCGACAAGTCGTCGGCGAGCGAGCCCGGCAGCAAGCGCGCGAGCGCATCCACCACGGCCATCGCGACCGGCTCCCCGCCACTCAGCACGAACGGACCGAGGCTGAGCGACTCGGTGGCCACATGCTCGAGGGCGCGGGCGTCGAAGCCCTCGTAGCGACCGCACAGGAGCGTGATGCGCTCGCACGCGGCGAGCTCGCGCGCATAGGCGTCGTCGAAGCGCCGTCCGCCCGGATCGAGCGCGACGATGCGCCGCTGCGCGCGTACCGCGGCGAGATCGGCGCCGTAGGCACCCTCGACGGCGCTCGCCACGGCGTCCACGCGCATGAGCATGCCCGCCCCGCCGCCGAACGGCGCATCGTCCACCTGCGCGTTTGGGAGCGGCGAGTAGTCGCGGTAGGAGAGGAAGCGGAGCGACAGCGGGCCGTTCAGCGCGCGCTGCACCGCTGTCTCCTCCGACAGCCAGGCGAACCAGTGGGGGAAGAGCGTGAAGACGTCGATCTCGAGCACCGTGGCCCTCTATTCGCTCAGGGGCTCGGCGAACGCCTCCGCGAGCTCCAGCACGCGCCCGGCCACGTCGACGCCCGGAACCGCCTCGCGCGTGAACGGCACGAGGTGCTCACGGCCGTCGGCCAGGCGCAGGACGAGCACGTCGTTGGCCGGGCGCTCGAGGACGTCGGTGACCTCGCCCAGCTCGCGCTCGCCACAGCGCGCGCGCATCCCCACCAGGTCGCGCACCCAGAAGGCGTCGTCCTCGGGCGCAGGCGCGTCGCTCGCGCGCAGCTCCAGCTGGTGGCCGAGCAGGGCCAGCGCCTGCTCGCGCGAGGTGACGCCCTCGATCTCGAGGATGGGCGACTGCTGCGTGCCCGCGACCGAGAGCAGTGCGCGGGGGTGGCCATCGAGCAGCAGCGTCGAGCCGGGCGCGAACGTGAACCACTCGGCCGCGCCGACGACGCGGAAGGCACCCCCGAGGCCGTGCGCCCGCCCGATCAGGCCGAGGCGCAGCGGCGGAGCCTGGTCATTCCGCGTCACGGATCTCGAGCGTCACGCGCTCGCCCGAGCCCGCGGCGGCACGTGCGACCGTGCGCAGCGCGCGCACGGTGCGGCCACCGCGGCCGATCAGGCGCCCGACGTCCTCGGGGTCGACCTGCACCGAGACGTGGCGCCCCTCGGCATCGACCTTCTCCTCAACGACGACGGCCTCCGGTTTGGAGGCCAGCAGCCGCACGAGGTACTCAACGAGCTCGCGGATATCAGACCCCCGCGATTTTGAGGAGCTTCTTGACCGGCTCGCTGGGCTGGGCGCCCTTCGCGAGCCAGGCGCGCGCGCGGTCGGCGTCGATCTCCACGACGGAGGGGTCGGCCTGGGGCACGTAGCGGCCAATCGTCTCGATGGTCTTGCCGTCGCGCGGGCTGTGCGAGTCGATCACGACGACGCGGTAGTGCGCGTTCTTCTTGGAGCCGAGGCGGGTGAGGCGGATCTTTACGGCCATGCTGATGTCACCTCCTTCGCTTCTTACTTTTGCTCCGCGAGCCGGCGGCCCTCGGTCGTTGCGCTCCGGGGGCGCCGCCCATCGCGGGCGTTCCACCGGCTGCGACCTGCTTCATCATCTTCTTCATTTGACGATGCTGCTGCAGCAATTGATTGACCTGCTGCACGCTCGTCCCCGACCCGGACGCGATCCGGCGGCGGCGCGAGCCGTCGATCACTGACGGGTTGCGGCGCTCCGACGGCGTCATGGAGAGGATCATCGCCTCGACGCGGTCGAGCTGCTTGTCATCGACCTGCATGTCCTTCACTTGCTTGCCGATCCCGGGGATCATACCCAGCAACGAGCGCAGAGACCCCATCTTGCGGATGCGGCGGAGCTGGTCCAGCAGGTCGTCCAGCCCGAATTCGGAGGTCTTGAGCTTGCGCTCGAGCTCCAGCGCGTCGCCCTCGTCGATCTGCTCCTGCGCGCGCTCGATCAGCGTCAGCACGTCGCCCATGCCGAGGATGCGCGACGCCATCCGGTCGGGATGGAACTCCTCGAGCTGGTCGAGCTTCTCGCCCACGGAGGCGAACACGATGGGCTTGCCCGTGACCGCGCGCACCGACAGCGCCGCGCCACCGCGCGCGTCGCCGTCGAGCTTCGTGAGGATCACGCCGTCGAAATCGACGGCGTCGCGGAACTGCTCGGCGACGTTGACAGCGTCCTGGCCGGTCATCGCGTCGAGCACCATGAGGACGTTCTGCGGCTTGGTGGCGTTGCGCACGCGCACGAGCTCGTCCATCAGGGCGCTGTCGACGTGCAGCCGGCCGGCCGTGTCGAGGATCACGACGTCGCGGCCCTGCGATGTCGCGGCCTCCACGCCGTAGCGCGCGACCGCGACCGGGTCGCCGCCGCTGCCGCGCTCGAACACGGGCACCTCGACCTGCCGGCCGAGCGTCTTCAGCTGCTCGACGGCGGCGGGACGCTGCAGGTCGCAGGCCACCAGCGCGGGCTTGAGGCCTTGCTTGGCCAGCAGGTTGGCGAGCTTGCCGGCAGCCGTCGTCTTGCCCGAGCCCTGCAGGCCGCAGAGCAGGATCACGGTGGGCGGCTTGGCGGCGAACGTGAGCTTCGTGCCCGCGGCCCCGAGCAGCTCGGTCAGCTCCTCGTTGACGATCTTCACGACCTGCTGGCCGGGCGTCAGGCTCGAGAGCACCTCCTGGCCGACCGAGCGCTCGCGCACCGCGGCGACGAACGTCTTGACGACGCGGAAGTTGACGTCGGCCTCGAGCAGGGCGAGCCGGATCTCGCGCATCGCGCGATCGATGTCATCCTCGCTCAG
Organism: Actinomycetota bacterium; assembly: GCA_030774435.1. Classification (GTDB taxonomy): domain Bacteria; phylum Actinomycetota; class Thermoleophilia; order Gaiellales; family JALYLC01; genus JALYLC01. Next base: position 12,982 of record JALYLC010000372.1, on the reverse strand, counting down.
CGCTCCGCGCGAGCGCAGGTCGCCGAGCGTGGCCTGCAATTTGTCGGAAAGCGACTGGAACACGCGGCTCGCATGGTAGCCGTGGAGCGGCGGTAGACTCACCGAGGGTGATGACCCTCGCTCACGCCGCGGCGGGCGCCGCGATCGGCTCGCGCATCCGCTCGCGCCGAGCGGCCGTGCTGGCCTGCGTCGGTGCGCACGGCCTGCTCGACCTCCCCGCGCACGACGACCTCGACGAGGCGGAGGAGGGCGTGCTCATCCTCGCGACGATCGCGCTGACCGCGCGCCTGTTCGGCCTGCGCAGCCGCGAGTTCCTGTGCGCCTTCGCGTGCTCCATGCCCGACCTCGAGCACGTCGTGTTGCGCGGCAGGCGCCTGCGCGTCTATCCGACACATCGCTTCGCCCGGCTCCACGACGCGCTTCCCGGCCCGCGCGCAACGGCTCGCGCTCAGGTCGGCGGTGCGCTCGTCGCACTCGTCTGGACCGCACGCGCCGCCGCTCGCGCGCGAGCCCGCGCGTGAGCGAAACGCCGGCCAACCTCGCCGGGCAGCTGCTGATCGCCGAGCCGCGCCTGTCCGACCCGAACTTCCGCCGCAGCGTCGTGCTCGTCCTCGCGCACGACGCCGAGGGCGCACTGGGCGTGGTGCTCAACCGGCCCACCGAGGTGCCGGCCTGCGAGGTCGTCGAGGAGCTCGCCGCGCTCGTGGACGCGAGCGACATGCTGCACGACGGCGGGCCTGTGCAGCGCGACGGCGTGGTCGTGCTGGCCGACTTCGCGGAGCCCGAGGAGTCCGAGCGCCTGGTCGTGGGCAGCGTCGGCATGCTCAGCGACCTGAGCGAGCCCGAGCGACTCTCGGAGAGCGTGCGCCGCGTGCGCGCGTTCGCGGGGTACGCCGGCTGGGGCGCCGGCCAGCTCGAGGGCGAGCTGCAGCGCGAGGACTGGTTCCTCGAGCCCGCGAGGGTCGACGACGTCTTCAGCGCGGCGCCCGGCGAGCTCTGGTCGAGCGTGCTCGAGCGCAAGGGCGGCAGCTACCGCCTGGTCTCGCGCATGCCCGAGGACCCCAGTCTGAATTAGCTCTCGGTCTCCGGGCGCGGCAGGCGCGGGACGAGTCGCGGCATCAGGCGGATCCGGGGGAACGGCGGCATCGGCACACGCGGCAGCTGACGCAACTCGATCGCCAGCACGGCGACGATCACCAGGCCGGCGCCGAGGAACTGCACGGGAACGAGCCGCTCGCCCAGGATCAGCACGCCGCAGGCGACGGCGACGGCCGGCTCGACCGAGGACGCGATGCTCGCCCGCGAGGGCCCGATGCGGCCCAGGCCCGAGAGGAAGGCCGAGACCGCGAAGGCGGTCGGCACCAGCGCGAGCGCCAGCACGGCGAGTGCGGCCGTGGCCGTGTGAATGGGCGCCCCGCCGTGCACGGTGTGGGCGGCGGCGAATGCGCCTGCGGCGCCGGTGGCGACCAGCGTGGAGAGGGCCAGCGGCTCGACCCGGTCGCGCAGGGCGGCGGAGGCGAGCACGTAGGCGGTGTAGATCGTCGCGGATCCGAAGGCGAGCAGGGCTCCGGGCGCGTTGACCGCGCCGAGGCCGCCGCCCGCCACGAGCAGCCCGACGCCGCTCACGGCGAGAGCGAGCGCGGCGGTGCGCCGGCGCGAGAGGCGCTCGCGGCCGAGCACGACCGCTCCGGCCATCACGAGCACCGGGTAGCAATAGGAGACGACGCCGGCGGGACCGGCGCCCATCCGCTCGATCGCCGCCAGGTAGAGCGCGGAGGCGGCGGCGTACGTCGTCGCGCCCAGCGCGACGGCGGCCAGGCCGATGCGCAGACCGGGCAGCGGGCGGCGCAGAGCCAGGAGCACGAGCCAGAGGGCGAGGGCTCCGAGCGCGTAGCGACTTGCCAACAGCGTGGTGGTGCCAACGTGCTCGCGCTGCGCAAGCGCTACGAGCACTCCAACCGAACCGAACGCCGCGGCACTGCTGGCGCACTCGGCGAGACCGCGGCGCTCGTTGTTCACCGGCGGGGGTGGCGCTGCGGACGCAGTGCCTCGTTGGGGCGATCGGCGCCGCCGAGCAACAGAAGCAGGGAGATCAGGGGGTTCGGCATGGCCGACTCCTTGGGAAGGTGGTGTGGATTCGCGGGCGACGACGCGCATCGCCTGGGTAGGGCCACAGCCCTACGACCTCAGAGTACGTGAATGTGAACGGTAGTCCTATCCAGTCCTGACTGTATTATCAATAGGCAAAGCCTATGAGAGACCGGACCTGAATCTCCAGCAGCTGACCTACTTCCGCGAGGCCTTCGAACAGCGCTCGTTCAGTGCCGCCGCAAAGGCGCTGCACCTCGCCCAGCCATCGCTCTCGGAGCAGATCCGGCGGCTCGAGGGCGAGCTCGGCGTGCCGCTGTTCGTGCGCGTCGGGCGCGGCGTCGAGCCCACCGAGGCCGGGCGCGCCCTGCTCCCGCACGCCGAGCGGGTGCTGGCCGAGATCGAGTCGGCCCGGGAGTCCGTCGCGGGCGTACGCGACGTTCGTGCCGGAACGGCCAGCTTCGGCACGTTCTCGACCGCGGTGTACTACCTGCTCGCCGACCTCGCGGAGGCCTTCACCGACCGCTACCCGGGCGTGCGCCTGCGCATCGTCGGGCTCAACTCCTCGGCCGTCGCCGACGACGTGCGCGCGGGACGGCTCGAGGCCGGTCTCGTGGTCCTGCCGGTCGACGCCGAGGGCCTCGTGATCCAGCCCGCGTTGCGGGACGAGGTGCTCTACACGAGCGCCCATGCACATCGCGTACGCCGTCCGGTGACCACCGCCGAGCTGGCTCGCAGGCCTCTGATCCTGACGGACGCGAGCCACGCGGCCGAGGATCCGACCCGGCTGCAGATCGCCGCACGCGCCCAGGAGGCCGGGGTCACGATCGAACCGATCGTCGAGGTCGAGTACCTGAGCGCCGCGCTCGAGCTCGCCGCGCGCGGGGTCGGCGACGTGCTCGTGCCGTCGGTGGTGACCCGCAACCGGCGCTTCCCGCCCGGGCTCCACCACGTGCGCTTCGCGGAGCGCATCTACGACTCGTTCGCGTTCGTGACGCGCCGTGGAGCGACCCTCTCGCCCGCGACGGCAGCCCTCCTGGAGCTGGCCGGCGGGCTCCTGCACGACCTCGGCAACGGCCTGCCCGAGCACTGAATTTTCGGCACCTGGAGTCCGCCACTTGGGGTCTGACCCCGTCTGGCGGGGCCTGACCCCACCTGGCGGAGCCTGGCACCGACCTGCCCAGCAGAACCGCAAACCTTTTAGGCATGCGGAAAGCCGCCCGTTCGCGAGGTCGCGCCGAGGCATCGCCGGCGAGGCGCTCGGAACGGCTTCGATGCCCAAGAAGCGCCTGGTTGAGCGGATCGCCACCTTGGGGTCAGGCTCCGCCACCTGGGGTCAGACCCCGCCTGGCGGAGCCAGACCCCAACTGGCGGCTCGCGCTCGCCAAATGGCACACGCCGCGGGTGCCATTTGGCCGGGTTCGCCCACGCGGCGCTCGCCTCCACTACGTTGAGGAAGCGACGGGCATGGGGAAGAACGAGCGCATGCGACGGCTCTACGCCAACCATCTCGGTCGTGAGGAACGCGTGCTTGCGAGTGTTCGCGGGACCGTCGAAACCGGCCGTGGCGAGCAATGGACCGGGTTGCTGCTGGCCACCGACCGCCGGCTCGCGTTCATCGCCGACGACGTCGCGAGCTACCTGCCGTACTCGGCGATCGAGCGCGTCGACCGCGGCAAGAGCCTGCTCGGCAGCTACATCGAGCTTTACGCGGGCGGGCACGAGGTGCGCATCAAGTGGATCAACTCGCGGCGAGTACGACCGTTCGTGCGCACGGTCCGCGCCGCCGTGCGCCAGGGCCGACCCAAGCGGCGCTGGCGCTCGGCTGCGCGACCGGTCTCCTGAGCGAGCCGCACTCCGCCGGTCAGGGGACGACCGTTCGGCCTGCGCCTGGCGCTAGATCAGCCGCCAGATGACCAGTACGAGCACGATGATCACGAGCAGGCCGATCAGGCCGTACCCCGTGCCGGCGATGGCGAGAGGGATTGCTGCAGCGGACATGATTGCTCCTTGATTGATGAATGCGCCGATGAATGCGCTGTGACCCGGCTACCCAGCTGAGCGAAATCGACACTCCCGCGCGTCACCATCGTCGTTTCGAGCCCTGTCCCCGCGGGCATGGAAAAGACGCATCTGACACAGCGGAAAGGACGGAGCGATGCCGAAGCGAGCGGCGCATGTCAAGAACGAGAAGCAATACGAGGCCCTGAAGGACAAGGGCGTGTCCAAGGAGCGGGCCGCCAAGATCGCGAACTCGCCGAAGGCCTCGAAGCACGGCGGCGAGAAGGCCGGCTCTGGCGGCGACTCTCGGCAGGGCGGAACGACGGCGCAGAAGAAAGCTGCCGGCCGGAAGGGCGGCAAGGCGACCGCTGCCAAGAGCAACTCCTGAAGGAACGCGCACGCGCAAAACGGGGCGCGTTTTAGCCGCCGCCCGCGGGGTAGAGCTGACGCTCACAGCCACGACGAAGGAGAGCGATGAGTACGGTCGAGCAGAGCATCGAAGTCGACGTGCCGGTTCGCGTCGCGTACGACCAATGGACGCAGTTCGAGTCTTTCCCGAACTTCATGGACGGAATCGAGGAAGTTCGTCAGATCGACGACACGCACCTTCACTGGCGCGCCAACCTCGGCGGGCACGAAGTCGAGTGGGATGCGGTCATCACCGAGCAGCTGCCAGACGAGCGCATCGCGTGGAAGGCGACGGACGGCAAGGCCAACGCCGGCGTCGTGACCTTTCATCGTCTGAGCGATGCGTCGAGCCGGATCATGGTGCAGATCGAGCACGAGAGCGAGGGCGTGATGGAGAAGGTCGGCTCCGCGCTCGGAGCGGACACGCACGAGGTCAAGAATGCCCTTGCGCGCTTCAAGGATCTCGTCGAAAGCCGTGGTGACTCGACCGGCGCCTGGCGGGGAACGGTCGAGGGCGGCCAGACACGGCAGTAGGCCTTCGGCCCGGCCGATCCGCGCCCCTTCACGGCCTGCCCGTCGCACCGGGCAGGCCGTGTCACGGCCGCCACACCGTGACGGCGGCCCGCCAGCCGGACGGCCGTAGCAGTGACTCGAGTGCGCAGGCATTGGCCGGCGCAAAGCCCTCCCAGTCATTGTTGAAGTACGCGTACACATCACCTTCCTCACGCCAGCGGCGGATGCGGCCTGCCCACTCGCGAAGCTGCCCGCGCGCAGCTGGCTCGAGTACTACGCAAGCCAATGCTCGTAGTTCCAGCCCGAGCAGCCGATCCAGATGCGGTGCGGCCGCAGCCCGTCGCTCAGCGATGCGCCCGGATGGCGTCGATCAACTCCCACTTGCCCATCTTCGAGCGGCCCTTATGTTCAGGTCCTTCGCCGTCTCGTAGAGCTGAGTCATGAACCCAACCCGTCAGGTCGCCGGCTGAATGTCGGTCTTCTCGACGACCTCCTGGACCACTTCGTCGGCGATGTGCTCGTTCTGCTGGTTGACCTCGACGCGGGCGGCCTGCCATGCCGACCAGTGACCCGAGACGAGCGCCCAGAGCGAGAGTGCCGAGACGTAGACCACGCTCTTGACCCAGCCGGTCGCGAGCGAGACCGGGATCATCACCAGCCAGAAGATCGTCAGCCAGCCGTTCACGCGGCGCATGAAGACCGGGTCGCCCTGCACGGACGCCCAGAGGCTCTTGATAGCTCCCATGGCGCGGTTTTCCCAGGAAACGCGTTCCCAATCCTCACCGGGAGGGCCCGCCTGCAGAGGTGCCTATCAGGGGACTGACAGCAGGCGCTCGCGCGCCTCGGCGGCCAGCTCGGCCGCCACGTCGCCGAGCGGCTTGACCCCCAGATCGACGCCACCGTGCCGCCGCACCGAGACGGTGCGCGCCTCGGCCTCGCGGCCACCGAGCACGAGCATGACCGGCACCTTCTGCACCTCGGCGTCGTGGATCTTGCGGCCGACCTTTTCCTCGCGGGCGTCCAGCTCGGCGCGCAGCCCCGCTGCCCGCAGGGCGGCGACGACCTCGTCGGCGTACTCGCGCAGCTCGCTGCTGAGCGGGAGCACGGCCACCTGCACCGGCGCCAGCCAGAGCGGGAATGCGCCGGCGAAGTGCTCGATGAGGATGCCGATGAAGCGCTCGAACGAGCCGAACAGCGCTCGGTGGATCATGAACGGGCGCTCGAGCTCGTCCTCGCTCGTCGTGTAGGTGGCATCCAGGCGCTGCGGCATCCAGCCGTCGAGCTGGATCGTGCCCATCTGCCAGCTGCGCCCGATCGAATCGGTCATGTGGAGGTCGATCTTGGGGGCATAGAACGCTCCGTCGCCGGGATTCTCGACGTAGGCCCAGCCGGCCGTCGCGAGCGCCGCGCGCAGCGCGGCCTCCATCCGGTCCCACTCCTCCTCGCTGCCCAGGCGCTTGGCCGGGCGCAGGGAGAGCTCGGCGCGCACGTCCAACCCGAACGTCGCGTAGATCGCGAAGGCGAGCTCGAGGCAGCCGACGACCTCGGCCTCGACCTGGTCCCAGCGGCAGAAGATGTGCGCGTCGTCCTGCGTGATGTGCCGCACCCGCAGGAGCCCGTGCATCGTCCCCGAGTCCTCGTTGCGGTGCACGAGCCCCTGCTCGGCCAGGCGCAGGGGCAGATCGCGGTAGGAGTGCCGGCGCTGGTTGTAGATCTCGACGTGACCAGGGCAGTTCATCGGCTTGAGGCCGAACTGGCGGCCCTCGACCCGCTCGGTCAGGAACATCTTGTCGCGGTAGTTGTCCCAGTGGCCGGAGCGCTTCCAGAGGCCGGTGTCGTAGAGGATCGGCGTGCGCACCTCTTGGTAGCCCCGGCTCGCATTGAGCTCGCGCCACAGCCGCCCCAGCTCGTTGAAGAGCACCATGCCGCGCGGGTGCCAGAACGGCGCGCCCGGAGACGTGTCGCTGAGATGGAAGAGGTCGAGCTCGCGGCCGAGCCGGCGGTGGTCGCGCCGGCGGGCCTCCTCGACGCGCTCGAGGTAGGCGTCGAGCTCGGCCTGGTCGAAGAACGCCGTGCCATAGATGCGTGTGAGCATCGGCTTGTCCGAGTCGCCGCGCCAGTAGGCACCTGCGAGCGACGTCAGCTTGAACGCACGGATCGGCTTGGTCGTCTGCAGGTGCGGCCCGCGGCAGAGGTCGACGAAGCCGTCGTGCTCGTAGAACGTGACCGCCTCGCCCTCCGGCAGGCCCTCGGCGAGCTCGACCTTGTAGGTCTCGCCCTCGGCGCGGAAGCGGGCGACGGCATCTTCCCGAGTGGTGTCGACGCGCTCGAACGCGTGCGGGCCACGTGCCAGGATTGCCCGCATTTCCTGCTCGATGCGCGCGAGATCGCTCTCGCTGGGCGGCTCTGCGAACTCGAAGTCGTAGTAAAAGCCGTCCTCGATGGCCGGCCCGATCGCAACCTTCGTGCCCGGCCACAGGTGCTGCACGGCCTCGGCCAGCACGTGTGCGGTCGAGTGGCGCAACACCGCCAGCGCCTCGGCGTCGCCCACGCGCAGGATGCGCAGGTGGCTCGAGTCCGGCAGCGGCAGGCGCAGGTCGCGTAGCTCACCGTCGACCTCGACCGCGGCCGTGGCGTCGGCCAGTCGCGGGCCGATCGCGCGCGCCGCGTCGAGCCCGCTCGCCCCGTCCGGCAGGACGAGCTCGTTGCCGTCGGGGAGGATGGCCTTCGTCACACCCGGGAGTGTAGGTATCGAAACAGGACCGCCTGATAGGTTGCCGCCATGCCGCATCCGGATGAGCTCAAGGCGCGCATCGAGGCGCACCTGCCGGGATCGCAGGCCGTCGTGCGCGACTTCAATGCGGGCACGGGCGACCATTTCGAGGCCGAGGTCGGGGCGCCGCAATTTCGCGGGCTGCCCCTGCTGCAGCAGCACAAGCTCGTCTATGCCGCCGTGCAGGATTGGCTCGACGACGGCAGGATCCACGCCCTCTCGATCAAGACCGTCGTGACCGGCGGCGAGGAGCAGTGATGGAATCTCAGATCATCAGTGAGCAGGAGATTGCGGAGGCGCTCGACAAGGCGATCTCCGAGAACCGCGTGATGCTGTTCATGAAGGGCACGCCCGAGCGCCCCATGTGCGGCTTCTCGATGCGCGTCACCCAGGCGTTGCGCGACGTGGACGCCGACTTCGCGGCCATGGACATCCTCCCCGACCCGCGCATCCGCCAGGTGCTCTCGGCCCGCTCCGGCTGGCCCACGATCCCCCAGCTGTTCGTCGACGGCGAGCTCGTGGGAGGCTGCGACATCACGATGGAGCTGCACGAGTCGGGCGAGCTGGCGCGGATCGTCAAGTCTCCCGAATAGGCACGAGGACATCCCGCCGCCGATGCCCCGCCGGCCCCGCATCGGGCTCACGCTCGAGCTGCTCGACCCGATCATCGCGAAGGTCGACGAGCGCATGCGGGAGGTGATCGAGGGCGCCGGGGGCGTCGTCGTCGTGATCCCGCACTCGGCTGACCCAGACAGCTGGCGCGCCGCCTACGAGATCGTCGACGCCGTCGTGATGATGGGCGGGCCCGACGTCTCGGCCGAGGCCTACGGGGCGAAGCCGCACCCGCTCACGAAGCCCGGGCACGCCGGCTTCGACACCACCGAGCTCGGCCTGGCGCGCGCCTGCCTGCGCGACGGAAAGCCCGTGCTCGGCATCTGCCGCGGCAACCAGGTGCTGAACGTCGCCGCGGGCGGCACGCTCGTCCAGGACGTGCCCTCGACCGGCACGTCAGTGCTGCACATGGGCGAGTGGGTGCGGGTCGTCGACGACCCGCCCAGCTGCTACCACGAGATCGACGTGCTCCCCGGCACGCAGCTGGCCGAGTGGCTCGGAGCGGGCAGGCACGTCGTCAACTCCTACCACCACCAGGCGGTGGAGCAGCTCGGAGGCGGCCTGCGCACCGCCGCCGTCGCGCCCGACGGCACGATCGAGGCCGTCGAGTCGGCCAATGGAACGTTCGCCGTCGGCCTGCAGTGGCACAACGAGTTCCACATGCGCGCGGACGAGCGCTACGCCCGCCCGCTGCAGGCGCTCGTCAACGCCGCGCGCACGCGCGCCTGAGAGACGGGCGGCCTCGTCGCCCGCCTCTCGAGCGCACGACCCCGTGACTACGCGTCTTCCTGCAGCTTGAGCCACGCGCCGTAGGCGAGCGCGGCGGCGGCGATGATGGCGAGGTACAGGCCCCAGGCCCGGCTCAGCCCATCGGGCATGAAGAGGAACCGCAGGATGACGAACAGCAGGCCTGCCGCGGCAGCGCCGACGAGCGCCAGCGAGACGGGCACCGGCATCTGCGAGACGTCAACCTTCATGTAGTCGACCACCACCAGGATGACCGCGATCAGCGCGGCGAAGAAGACGAGCTTGCCGAGGGCCCCGGTGTCCCAGCCGCTGACGTTCAGCGTCACCGGCCCGACCGAGAACTTGCCCCAGCTGAAGAACGTCGAGATCAGGAGCACGACCGACCCACCACCCGTGAGCCACGTCGAGCGCTTGATCGAACTTGCATCGAACCCTGGAGAACTCATGCCACCCCCTGTGTTGCCCTCGGGACACGCCAGCGGCGAGCCTATCTCACTCTGTAGCACGTCGAGCGGCCGGTTCCTGCTTTGAATCGAGCTCCTCGCAGTGACGCTCGGATCGCGCGCCCGCTACCGTACGCGCCGTGAGCACGGGCCCCTCGCTCCGCGCGCAGTTCTACGCGACGCGGCCCATCAGCCGCGACAACCTCGTGCCGGAGAACGCCGCGCTCGGGCTGATCGCGTTCTCCAGCCCGAACGATCCCGAGCCGTCGCTGCGCATCGCGGACGGCCGCATCGTCGAGCTCGACGGCAAGGCCGAGGCCGACTTCGACCTGCTCGACGAGTTCATCGCCCGGCGGGGCATCGACCTGGCGGTCGCGGAGGAGGCGATGGCGCTCGACGATGTCGCGTTCGCGCGCGTGCTGGTCGACGGCGCGACGCCGCGCGGCGCGGTCACGCGGCTCGCGGCCGGCATGACGCCCGCGAAGCTCGCGCGCGTGCTCGCGCTGCTGGCTCCCGTCGAGCTGCTCTCGGCCATGCAGAAGATGCGCGTGCGCCGCACGCCCTCGATCCAGGCGCATGTCACGAACCGCGTCGACCACCCGCTGCTGCTGGCCGCGGACGCCGCGAGCGCCGTCGCGCTGGGCTTCCGCGAGCTCGAGACGACGGTGCCGCTGCTGCGCGACGCGCCGCTCAACGCCGTCGCCCTGCTCGTCGGCGGGCAGGTGCCGGCGCCGGGCGCGCTCACGCAGTGCGCCGTCGAGGAGCGACTGGAGCTCGAGCTGGGGATGCGGGGCCTGACGACGTACGCCGAGACCGTCTCGGTCTACGGCACCGAGCAGGTCTTCGTCGACGGCGACGACACGCCCTGGTCCAAGGCCTTCCTCGCCTCCTGCTACGCCTCGCGCGGCCTCAAGATGCGCTTCACCTCGGGCTCGGGCGCCGAGTGCCTGATGGGCGCGACCGAGGGCTGTTCGATGCTCTACCTCGAGGCCCGCTGCCTCGCGGTGACGCGCGCGGCGGGATCGCAGGGCACGCAGAATGGCGGCATCGACGGCGTCAACGTCGCGGGCTCGGTGCCCGACGGCATGCGCGAGGTGATCGCCGAGAACCTGCTCGCGATGATGCACGACCTCGAGTCCTGCACCGGCAACGACACGTTGATGTCGTCGTCCGACATCCGCCGCACCGCCCACACGCTGCCGCTGCTGCTGGCCGGCTCCGACTTCCTGTTCTCCGGCTTCGGCTCGATCCCGGCCTACGACAACGCGTTCGGGCCCTCCAACTTCAATGCCGAGGACATCGACGACTACCTCGTCGTGCAGCGCGACTGGGGCTTCGAGGGCGTCCTGCGCCCGCAGTCGGACGCCGACCTGCTGCCGCTGCGCCGGCGCGCCGTCGAGGCCCTGCGCGCCGTGCTCGACGAGCTCGACCTGGCGCGCTTCAGCGACGCCGACGCCGAGGCCGTCGTGCAGGCCCACGGCTCCCTCGACGTGCCGGCGCTCGATCCGCATCTCGTGCCGGAAGCGGCCGACCAACTGATGCAGCGCGGGCTGACGGCGCTGGACGTCGTGCGCGCACTCGCCGTGCGCGGCTTCGAGGTCGAGGCCGAGCGAGTGCTCGACATGCTGCGCCAGCGACTCTACGGCGACTACCTGCAGACCTCGGCCATCTTCACCGAGGACATGCGGGTGCTCTCGGCGCTCTCCGATCCCAACGACTACGCGGGGCCTGGAACGGGGTACCGCATGTCGGACGAGCGGCGCGTCGAGACGGGCGCGGTGCGGCAGGTGTGGGCGCCGGCGACACTCGTCGCCGAGCAGAACGAGCACTCCGGCTGCCTTGAGCTGCGCGAGCTCGGCCCCGCCCAGCGCGGCGCGAGGCCCGACGAGGTGGTCGTCGGCCTCTCCCCCGCGTTCGCGCACACGATCTGGCTCTCGCTCTCGGGCCTGACGGTGGCCGAGATCCTGCGCCAGGTGCTGGCCGGCATCGAGGAAGAGGGCGCTTCCGCGCGTCTCGTGCAGGTGCGCCGCACGCTCGACGTCGGCGCGATCGGCTCCACGGCCTCGCGTCTCGCGGGCTCCGGCATCGGCATCGGGCTGCAGGCCAAGGGCACCGCGCTTATTCACCGAGCCGACCTGCCGCCGCTCGGCAATCTCGAGCTGTTCTCGATCGCACCGCGCGTCACGCGCGAGCTCTACCGCGGGCTCGGCCGCAACGCCGCGCGCTACGCCCGCAGCGCCGAGCCCGAGCCGCTCTTCCTGGCCGAGTCGAGCGAGCCGCTCGGCCCCAACTACCACGCACGCGTGGTGGCGCTCGTGGCGCTCGAGCGCGGCAGCGTCGTCGCTGCCGATCCGCTCGAGGTGGAGGCGGCATGGCCGAGCTGAAGCCGAGCTACCCGCTGGCCGAGAGCGACGCCGGCGACGCGCGCACATCGAGCGGCCTTCGCGTGAGCGAGATTTCCCTCGACGCGGTCGTGCGCGGGGAGATCGGCCCCGACGACATCCGCATCAGCCCGGATGTGCTGCGGCAGCAGGCGGACTTCGCCGAGGAGGGCGGCAACCCGCAGCTGGGCGACAACCTGCGGCGCGGCGCCGAGCTCGTCGCCTTCTCGGACGAGGATCTGCTCGACCTGTACGACGCGCTGCGACCCGGGCGCTCGAGCGCGCTCGAGCTCGAGCAGCTCGCCGACCGGCTCGAGGCGGGCGGGGCGGCCCTGTGTGCCGCGCTCGTGCGCGAGGCGCGCGGCGCCTACGTGCGCCGCGGGCTCGCCTCGTAAGGCGCTCTGACCGATGCTGGTCGCGGGCGTCGACGTCGGCAACTCCACCACGGAGCTCGCCGTCGCCCGCCTCACGCCCGGCGCCGCGCCCAGCTTCCTGGGTGTGTGGCGTGCGGCCACGACGGGAACGAAGGGCTCGACGGCCTGTGCCGCCGGCGTGAGCGAGCTCGTCGCGCGCGCGGAGCGCCGACTCGGTGAGCCCGTCTTCCGGCTGCTGCTGGCCGAGCTCGATCCGGTCGACACCGGCCTCGTCGAGCTCGGGCGCCTGGAGGAGCTCGATCTCGCGCGCAACGCGGTGGTACGCCCTGTCAGCGAGACGCCGTCGGGCGCCGGTGCTGCGGGCGGCCGCCTGCGCCGGCTTGGCGAGCTGGACGGCGAGCCCGGCCCCGACGCCGTGCTCGCGATCGTGCTGGACGAGGATTTCGAGGACGCCGCGGCGCATCTGCGCGCGGCGCGCGAGCGCGGCCATCGCATCGCGGGCGTGATCGTCCAGGGCGACGATGCGGTGCTGATCGGCAACCGCTTCGATCGCGGGCTGCCCATCGTCGACGAGGTCCCGGACGCTGCGATCCTCCCCACCGGCGCGCTGGCCGCGCTCGAGGTGGCCGTCGCGGGCGCGAG
>JALYLC010000371.1 GCA_030774435.1 Actinomycetota bacterium | reverse complement strand
GCGGCGAGGGACGAGTCGATCGAGCGTGAGCGGGCTCTGGAGTCCGTGGCGAGCAACGGCGCGGCACGCGCCAACGGGGCGGCCCCGAGCAACGGCGCGGCCGCGACCAACGGTGACGGCGAGGCGCTCACCCGGCTGTTCGTGAACGCCGGCAAACGCCATGGCGTCACGCGCGAGGCGCTCGCGGAGGCGTTCGCCTCGAGCGGCGTCGACCCCCGGCGCGTGCGCATGCACCACACCTACGGACTCGTCGACGTCCCGCGCGAGCAGGCCGAAGAGGCCGTCGCGGCACTGACGGGCAGCGAGCTCGCGGGCCGGACGCTGAACGTCGAGCTCGCGCGCGAGCAGCCCGCGGCCGCGTAGGGCCGTCACGCCGGGCAGGCCGCTGGCATGCTGCGCCCGGCATGGCCGACGGCGACATCGACAGCATCGAGGGCATCGCAGATGTCGTCGACGAACTGCTCGCGCTTCCACCGGAGCGCTTCACCGAGGCGCGCAACACCGCCGCGAAGGCGCTGCGAGCGGAGGGGCGCCGCGACGCGGCCGACGCGGTCAAGAGCCTGCCGAGGCCGCCGCTCTCGCTCTGGGCCTTGAATGGCCTCGCGCACGAGCAGCCCGCACTGATCGAGGGCTTCCTCGGAGCTGCCGAGCAGCTGCGCGAGGCGTACCGCAGCGGCGGCGACATCCGCGCGGCGACGCCGCCCCTGCGCGAGGCCGAGGCTCGGGTCGCTGCCGCTGCCGCCGAGCTCGCGCGCGCGCACGGGCAGAACCCGACCGAGAGCGTCTTGCGAGGCCTCGGCACGACGCTGAGCGCCGTGGCCTCCGGCGCCGGGAGCGCCGAGTCGCTCCGCCGCGGTCGCCTCATCCACGAGCCCGAGGCGCTGTCGCTCGGCGAGCTGCTCGTGTCGCTGCCGCACCAACGAAAGGCAACCAGATCTGCGGACACGAAGCGAGCGCGGCGGGAGGATGAAGGCAAGGCCAAGCGCCTCGCGCTCAAGGAGGAGATCGCCGGCGCGCGCGCGGACGCAGCTCGCGCGCGGGACGAGGCGCGAGCCGCGTCAGACGCGGCACGCGAAGCGGAGCGGCAGTGGGAGAGCGCCAAGAAGCTCGCCGAGCAGGCCCAACGGTGCAGCGATACCGCTGCGGAGCACCTGCAGGAGCTGCAGCAGCGCCTCAAGGAGCACTAGCTCGGCGGCAGCGGAATGCGCACGACGTCCGCGCCCGAGCACGCCCTGTCGCGGAGGGCTACGCTCCCGTGAACGGCATTCCACGCCGACGTGATTCGAGGTAGCCAAGCTGGACGAGCCCACGGTCGCATCCCTTGACGGCTCGTTCGCCGGCGAGCTGATGGCGCCGGGCGACGCGCGCTACGAGGCGGCGCGGCGCGTGTGGAACGGAATGGTCGATCGCCGGCCCGCGCTGATCGCCCGTTGCTCGGGCGAGCGCGACGTGGTCACGGCGCTGCGCTTCGCGCGCGAACGCGATCTGCCAGTCGCAATCCGCGGAGGCGGTCACAACGTCGCAGGCAACGCGTTGTGCGATGGCGGCGTGGTCATCGACCTTTCGCTGCTCAAGGGAATCGACGTCGACGCCGCGGGCGGCACGGCGCGAGTCGGGCCGGGGGTGCTGCTGGGCGAGTTGGATCGCGCGACGCAGGCCGTGGGGCTGGCGACTCCGACCGGCAATGTCTCGATGACAGGCATCGCCGGCTTGACGCTCGGCGGTGGCCTCGGCTGGATCGCGCGCAAATACGGGCCAGCCTGCGACAACCTGATATCCGCCAGCGTGGTGACTGCCGACGGCGACCTCGTCACGGCGAGCGCGGACGAGCATCCGGATCTGCTCTGGGGCCTGCGGGGCGGTGGCGGCAATTTCGGTGTGGTGACATCGTTCGAGTACCAGCTCCACCCACTCGGACCGCAGGTGCTCGCGGGTGCGGTCGTGTATCCGTTCACACGTGCCGCCGAGGTGCTGCGCTTCTTCGCCGACTTCGTGGCGAAGGCGCCCGACGAGCTGTCGGTGACCGCGGTGACGTTCCGGGCGGAGCCAGGCTCTCCACTGCCGTCCGAGGTCCATGGCCGGCTCGCAATCGTGCTCGCCGTCTGTTACGCCGGCGACCTGAGGGAGGGCGAGCGGGTGCTGAGGCCACTGCGGGCATTCGGGCCGCCACTGGCCGACTTCATCGGGCCTATGCCCTACACGGCGTGGCAGAGCAGCTCGGACGCGTCGTATCCAACCGGCCAGCTCAACTACTGGAAGTCCCACTACGTCGACGAGCTCACGGACCAGGCGATCGAGACCGTCATCGAGCAGGCACCGAGCATCAGCTCGTCGCTCTCGTCCTTCTACTTCCAGCACCTCGGCGGCGCGATCGAGCGCGGCGACGAGAGCACGGCCGCGTTCGGTCACCGCGACGGCAGCTTCGACTTCACAATTCTGTCCGTGTGGCGCGACCCGGCGGAGAGCGACGCGCATGTCGCCTGGACGCGAAGCTTCTTCACTGCGATGCAGCCCTACGGAAGGGGCGTGTACGTCAACAACCTCGGCAGCGAGGGCGCCGATCGCGTCCGTGACGCATACAAGCCGGAGACCTACGCGCGCCTCGTCGCGCTCAAGGACGCGTTCGATCCCGAGAACGTGTTCCACCTCAACCAGAACATCAAGCCGAGCCGGCAGCAGCCGTAGCGCGTCTATGCCGTGGTCACGCCGGCGATCTCGAGCGCCTCGCGCAGTGGAGTGACGAGCCCGACCGTGAACGGGCCGAAGATGCCGTAGCGCGCCGAGACCTCGTCGAACCGCATCTCGTAGACGATGTCCTTGATGTCTTTCGGGTCGTCGCTCAGCAGCGTCACGCCCCACTCCCAGTCCGAGAGGCCGGTCGCGCCCGTGATCAGCTGGATCACGCGGCCCGAGAACTTGGCGCCGAGCTTGCCGTGGCCGCCCATCAGCTTGCGCCGCTGGTCGTAGTCGAGCGAGTACCAGTTGTCGCCGCCCTCGCGGCGCTTGGCCATCGGGTAGAAGCAGAGCAGTCGCTTGCGCGGCAGCCGCGGATGCACGCGCCGCTCGAGCATCGCCATGTGCTCTTCCGAGCCCTCACGCGGGGTGTACTCGGAGAGCTCGGTCATCGAGACCAGCCCCAGCTCCGGCACGGGCTCGAGGCGGCGGCCGGGGTCGGTGCGCGCAAACGCGCCGCGGAAGCGCTCGAGACGCACCGCGTCGGGCCCGATCAGCATCAGCCCGAGGTCGGCGCGGTCACCGAGCGGCGCGCTCCAGATCGCCTGGTAGGGCGCCTCGGCGGTGAATTCCGCCACGAGCGCCTCGGCCTCCGCCAGCGCGATCGCCTCGCGGCGGTCGCCGGCGATGCGGTAGTAGCAATGGATGACCCCCCAGCCCTCGCTCGCGAGGAGGGGGTCGGTCACGCGACCGTGACCTCCGGGGAGAGGTACACGTCCTGGATCGCGTTGAGCAGCTCGATACCCTCGGCCAGCGGCCGCTGGAACGCCTTGCGCCCCGAGATCAGGCCGGTCCCGCCGGCGCGCTTGTTGATCACGGCGGTCTTGACGGCGTCCTGCAGGTCGTTCGCGCCGGACGCGCCGCCCGAGTTGATCAGGCCCGCGCGTCCCATGTAGCAATTGGCCACCTGGTAGCGGGTCATGTCGATCGGGTGCGGCGTCATCAGCTCGCTGTAGACGCGCTTGTCGGTCTTGCCGAAGTCGAGGTCGAGGAAGCCGGGCGCGGCGACCTCGGGCAGCTTCTGCTTGATGATGTCTGCCTCGATCGTCGTGCCGAGGTGGTTGGCCTGACCCGTCAGGTCGGCGGCAAGGTGGTAGTCGGGCCCGCCGTCCTTGCTGCGGTTGAAGGCCGAGTTGCGCAGGTAGCACCAGAGGATCGTGGCGAGGCCGTGCTCGTGAGCCGCCGCGAAGGCCTCGGACACTTCCACGATCTGCCGCTTCGACTCCGGCGAGCCGAAGTAGATCGTCGCGCCGACCGCGACCGCGCCCATCTCGCGCGCCTGCCGCACCTGGGCGAACATGATCTGGTCGTAGGCGTTCGGATAGCTCAGGAACTCGTTGTGGTTGAGCTTCAGGATGAACGGGATGCGATGGGCGTACCGCCGCGCGCACGCGCCCATCACGCCGAGGGTCGAGGTCACCGCGTTGCAGCCGCCCTCGATCGCGAGCTTGATGATGTTCTCGGGATCGAAGTAGTCGGGGTTCTTGGCGAACGACGCGCCGGCGGAGTGCTCGATGCCCTGATCGACGGGCAGGATCGAGACGTACCCGGTGCCGTCCAGGCGGCCGTGCGAGAACAGGCTCTGCAGCGAGCGCAGCACCGGCGTCGGGCGGTCCGAGTCCTTGACGACGCGGTCGACGAAGTCGGGGCCGGGTAGGTGCAGACCGTCGCGCGCGATCGTGGTGCACTCGTGCCCGAGCAGGTCCTCGGCGTCCTCGCCGAGGATCGATTCGATGCGGCTGATGCCGCTGGGGGAGCTCGTGATGGCCATGCGATGCAGGGTACCTCCCCGCCGCCGGCGGCGCGAAGTCGCGTCATCGCGAGAACCTCCTGGACTTGCCCGGCCAGCCACCGCGGGGAGGCGCTGTGAACGAGATCGAGGGACTGGGGAGCTTCTACCTCGGCAAGCCATCTGACGTCGAGGGCAAGAAACGGGGCGACGGCTACGTCCTCTACGGCTCGAAGGACATCGACGTGACGCTCGCGACCCTCGCGTTCGCCCCGCACTGGCAGGACGCCGCGGGGCAACTCACGCCGGCGTACTAGGCCGGCGTCCCAGCCAGCTCGATCTCCACGCGGTTGTCGTTGAACGTGGGCGCATCGCGCAGTGTCGTCAACCGCTGTGGGGTCGTCGCCTGTGGGCTGTGCCCTCCGGCGTAGTCGCGGTTCCACCAGCCCATGGGTGCCACGGGCACGCCGGACCGTGCATCGTCGGAGACGATGGCGCGGCAGATGAAGCTGCCGCGGTCGTTGCGCACCCGCACGTCGGCGCCGTCTGCAATGCCCCGCGGCGCGGCATCGTCGGGATGGATGAAGACGTACGGGTCTGGCTGCGCCGCATGCTGACGGACGCCGTTCGCGAACGTGGAGTTGAGGAAGAGGTGCGTCTTGGGCGTGAGCAGCGCGAGCGGGTAGCGTGCTGCCAGCTGCTCGTCGGCGACCTCGCAGGGCGGGTCGTAGAACGGCAACGGGTCGAATCCCGCCTCGGCCAGCCGCTCGCAGCGGAGCTCGAGCTTGCCGGAAGGCGTCGCGAATCCGCCGTCGGCATGCGGGCTGGCGCCCTGGCCGCGGTCGATCTTGGCGTAGCCGCGCGCGCGCAGATCGGAGAGGCTGATGCCCGCCGGGTCGCCGTCCAGGGCTGTGGCCAGCATCTGCTCGTCGCTCTCCTCGAAGCAGGGATCCGTCAGGCCCAGCCTGCGCGCCAGCAAGCGGAAGATCTCGCTGTTGGGGCGCGACTCCCCGACCGGGGCGATCGCCGGCTCGTTGAGCGTGAGGTAGTGGTGGCCCCACGACCACACGATGTCGAGGTGCTCGAGCTGCGTCGTGGCCGGGAGGACCACGTCGGCGTGCGCGGCGGTATCGGTCATGAACTGCTCGCACACGATCGTGAACAGATCGTCGCGCCGCAGGCCCTCCAGGACGCGCTCCTGATCGGGCGCGATCGCCGCCGGGTTGGAGTTCCAGACGATCAGCGCCGCGACGGGCGGGGCCAGCTCCGGGTCGGTCAGCGCCTCGCCGATGCGCGACATGTTGAGCGAGCGGGGAGTCCCCTGGCGGAGATGTGGCCGCGCGAGGCGCTCCTCCTGGAGCACGCCGAACATCGCCGTCGGGATGTAGGCGAGTCCGCCGCCGCGATGCCGCCACGAACCCGCGAGCGCCGGGATGCAGGCGATCGTGCGATAGGCCATTGGCGCGCCGGCATGGCGTTGCGCACCGACGCCCAGCCGGATCAGCGACGGCTGATCCAGCGCGAGCGCCCGCGCCAGCTCGCGCAGATCGCCGGCCGGGATGCCACAGCGCTCGGCCTGCAGCTCGACCGATTCGCTCGCGAGGCGGTCGACCAGCTCGTCATAGCCGAGCGCGTGCGCGCGGCACCATTCCTCATCTGCGAGGCCCGCGTCGAGTAGCGCGCGCATGACGCCGAGTGCGAGCGCGGCATCCGTGCCGGGGATTGGTCGCACGTGCACGTCCGCGACCCGGGCCGTGCGACTGCGGAAGGGATCGACGACGATCAGCCTCGCCCCGCGGCGGCGCGCCTCGAGGATCAGGCGCCACAGGTGCGGAGCGGTCGAGAGCGGATTCCAGCCCCACACGACGATCGTGCGCGCGTGCACCCACTCCTCGGGGTCGACCTCGGGCGAAGCGCCGTTGGTCGCCATCGTCCCCGCCACGCCCGCGCTCGCGCAGATGGTGCGCACGAGCGTCGCGCCCCCGATCGCGTCGAACAGGCGGTTGGCCATCAGGTCGCCCTGCACGAGGCCCTGGGTGCCGAGATAGCTGTACGGGACGACCGACGCTCCGCCGTGCCGCGCGATCGCATCCTGCAGGCCGCGCGCGGCGACGTCCAGCGCCTCGTCCCAGGTCGCCTGGCGGAAGCGCGCTTCGCCCTTCGCGCCCACGCGCACGAGCGGATGGAGAAGCCGCTCGCCGGAGTACACGCGCTCGAGGTAGTTGGAGACCTTGCCGCACAGGAAGCCGGCCGTGATCGGGTGTTCGGGGTCGCCCTTGACGCTTGTGGCGCGGCCGGCGGCGTCGACCTCGACGAGCAGCGCGCACGTGTCGGGGCAATCGTGCGGGCAGGCCCCGCGGACGATTCGGGCGGTGGCGGTCACGGCGGTTCCGATGCTACACCGGGCGACGCGATACCGCTGGAATCTCCTGCATTCCGCGCCGAATCGTATCGCTCTTGAGTGCTACGGTCGGACCGAGGGGCCTGTTGACTCATTCGCTGACCGAATACCGGCGGCGCGTGCCTGGGGTGCGCGTCTTCGTAGCCGCCGCGATCGCAGCGACGCTCGTCGCGGCCGCCGTTCCCGCGCTGCGCTCGTCGACCGCGCAGGGCGCAACCGCGTCCTGCACGCCGGGTGCGAACTGGCCGGCGGCCAACGCCGCGTTCGCCCAGCAGGTCGTCGCACTCGTCAACCAGCACCGCGCCTCGCTCGGTCTCGGCGCGCTGGGGGTCGATGCGTCGCTGACAGACTCGGCGGTCTGGAAGGCCAGTCACATGGCCGCCTACGCGTACTTCGACCACAACGACCCGGCCCCGCCCGTGGCGCGCGACCCGTTCACGCGGATGCAGGA
>JALYLC010000370.1 GCA_030774435.1 Actinomycetota bacterium | reverse complement strand
GGCTGGTCGATCTACAGCGCGGACCACTCGCTCACCGCGCACTACGAGCACACCGTGGCGGTGACCGAGGACGGGCCGCTCATCCTGACCCGCCACGAGGGCTGGTCGCCCGTCGACGACGAGGTCTCATGACCGCGGTCGCCGCCACTGCGCTCTGCTACCATGCAGCTTCGCGCCTCGCCGCTGCATGCCCGCTCGGGCAGAGGCGGCGGACGCGCTCCATTCGTTGTATTGAAAGGGAATCGTGAAGGTCAGGGCGAGCGTCAAGACCATGTGCGACAAGTGCCGCGTCATCCGCAGGCACGGACGCGTCATGGTGATCTGTCCCAACCCCCGCCACAAGCAGCGGCAGGGCTGAGCGATGGCACGGATCGCAGGCGTCAACCTCCCCCGCGAGAAGCGCGTCGAGATCGGCCTGACGTACATCTTCGGCATCGGGCGCTCCACCTCGCAGTCCGTCTTGAGCTCGCTCGAGATCGACCGCGACACCAAGGTGCGCGACCTGACCGAGGAAGAGGTCTCGAAGCTGCGCGGCTACATCGACCAGAACCTCATGGTCGAGGGCGACCTGCGCCGTGACCGCTCCCAGAACATCAAGCGCCTGATGGAGATCGGCTGCTACCGCGGGCTGCGCCACCGCCGCGGGCTGCCGGTTCACGGTCAGCGCACGAAGACCAACGCGCGCACCCGCAAGGGGCCGAAGAAGACCGTCGGCAAGCAGCGCAAGAAGTAGGACTTCGGGCGCGCCCGCCGCGCTCGAGAAAGGAACGAGGAACCCGCATTGCCCCCTGCCCCCCGTCGCACCGCGGCGCGTAGCCGCGCCCGACGCAAGGCCCGCAAGAACATCGCCGTCGGCCAGGCGCATATCAAGACGTCCTTCAACAACACGATCGTCGCGATTACGGATCGCGAAGGCAACGTGATCGTGTGGAAGTCGGCCGGCGGAGCGGGCTTCAAGGGCTCGCGCAAGTCGACGCCGTTCGCCGCCCAGGTGACGGCTGACGCGTGCGCGCGCGAGGGCATGGAACACGGCCTGCAGAAGGTCGAGGTCTTCGTCAAGGGCCCCGGCTCGGGACGCGACACGGCCGTGCGCTCCCTGCAGGCCGCAGGCCTCGAAGTGATCTCCGTCAAGGACGTCACCCCGCAAGCCCACAACGGCTGCCGCCCGCGCAAGCGGCGGCGGGTCTAGGCGGTACGGCATGGCCCGCTCCACCGACGCAAAGTGCAAGAAGTGCCGCCGCGAGGGCATGAAGCTGTTCCTCAAGGGCGAGCGCTGCCTGACCGAGAAGTGCGGCGTCGAGCGCCGCGCCTACCCGCCCGGCCAGCACGGCCGCGGCCGAATCAAGCAGAGCGAGTACCTGCTGCAGTTGCGCGAGAAGCAGAAAGCCAAGCGCTACTACGGCGTGCTCGAGAAGCAGTTCGCGAACTACTACGACAAGGCCAGCCGCAAGCAGGGCATTACGGGTGAGAACCTCCTGGGGATGCTCGAGACGCGGCTCGACAACGTCGTCTACCGGCTCGGTTTCGCCGCCTCCCGCGCCCAGGCGCGGCAGCTCGTGCGCCACGGCCACTTCCACGTCAACGGCCGGCGCGTCAACATTCCGTCGTTCCACGTCCGGCCGAACGACTTGGTCAACATCCGCCCGAACTCCAGCGCCGAGGCGGTCATCCGAGACGCGACCGATCTCACGTCGTCAGTCGCGAGCTGGTTGCTTGCCGACCATGACAATCTCACCGGCAAGGTCCTGCGCCTCCCCGAGCGTGTCGAGATCGACACGCCCGTTCAGGAGCAGCTGATCGTCGAGCTCTACTCCAAGTAGCGCTCTACAGCCGCTGCTCCTGTCCGCACTCCCGCCCGTCCGGAGACTTTCCGAATGCCTGCACTGATGGACTTCCAGATTCCGAAGATCACGCACGAGGACGTGACGCCCACACATGGGGCGTTCGTGATCGAGCCGCTTGACCGCGGCTTCGGCCATACCTACGGCAACTCGCTGCGCCGCGTGCTGCTCTCGACGATCGAGGGCACCGCTGTGACCTCGGTCAAGATCGAGGGCGTCGCCCACGAGTTCTCGTCGATCAAGGGCGTCCGCGAGGACGTCACCGACATCATCCTGAACCTCAAGGGACTCGTCGCGCGCCTGCACGGCGAGATCTCCGACATCGAGGCCCGCATCCTCAAGGAGGGCCCCGGCGTCGTCACGGCCGCCGACATCGACGCGAGCTCGGAGCTCGAGATCCTCAATCCGGAGCTCGAGATCTGCCATCTCGCCGAGGGCGCCCGCCTCGAGATGATGCTGACGATCGGCCGCGGTCGCGGCTACGTCGCAGCGGACGGCAACAAGGGCCCCGAGACCACGATCGGGATGATCCCGGTCGACTCGATCTTCTCGCCCGTGCGCCGCGTCTCGGTGCACGTCGACTCGGCTCGCGTGGGTCAGCGCACCGATTACGACAAGCTCACGCTCGACATCTACACGGACGGCTCGGTCACGCCCCGCGAGGCGGTCGAGCAGGCCGCCGAGGTGCTGATCCGCCAGCTGGCGATCTTCACGAACATCGACACGAGCGACCTCACGAGTCTGGCCGCGGCCTCGCCCGTCGGCGCGCTCGAGCCCGAGATGCCCGAGGCCCACGGGATGGAGAACATCCTGATCGAGGAGCTCGAGCTCGGCGTCCGTTCGTACAACTGCCTCAAGCGCGTCGGGATCGAGACGATCGGCGACCTGATCTCCAAGACCGAGCAGGAGCTGGCGGCGATCCCGAACTTCGGCAAGAAGTCGATCGAGGAGGTGCGCGAGACACTCGCCGTGCACAGCCTAAAGCTCCGGGGTGACGACTGATGCGACATCAGAAGCGCGGGCGAAAGCTCGGGCGTGACAGCGCGCACCGCAAGTCGCTGTACGCCAACCTGACCTCGGAGCTGATCCAGCACGGCCGCATCCGCACGACCCTGGCCAAGGCCAAGGAAGTGCGGCCCGTGGCCGAGCAGATGATCACGCTGGGCAAGCGCGGCGACCTCCACGCGCGCCGGCAGGCCGTTGCGTTCCTGCGCCAGAAGCCCGTCGTCAAGAGCCTCTTCGACGACGTCGCGCCGCGCTACGCCGAACGGTCCGGCGGCTATACGCGCATCATCAAGCTCGGCCCGCGTCTCGGCGACGCGGCCGAGATGGCATACATCGAGCTCGTCTGAGCGGAGGCCGCTGCCGTGGCCACCGTGCGCACGGATGCCTACCAGCTGCCGCTGCCGGCAGGCTGGTCCGACCGTACCGCCGTCACGATCGCCGCCCCGGCGGCGCCTGACGGGTCCGTGCCCAACCTCGTGATCACGCGCGAGGCGCTGTGCGCCGGGATGGGCCTGGCGGGCTACGCCGACGGGCACGCAAACCTGATGCGCGACCAGGTCGATGCCTTCGAGCTGCTCTCGAACGGCTGGGAGGAGCTCGACGGCGAGCGCGCGCTCGTGCGCATCGTCCGCTTCCAGGTCGCCGACTCGGCTCCGCTCGTGCAGCTGCAGGCCTTCCTCGTGCGCGATGGGCTCGGCTACGCCATCTGCGGCACGGCGACCGAGAGCGCGTTCCCGGGCGCCGAGCCGGCCTTCCGCGAGGTGCTCGACGGCCTGCGCTTCGCAGCACCCGGCGAGCCCGCGCCCGGAGCGCTCCAGGTGCTGCGCGGGTGAGCGCGCGCAGCCCGTTCGACGACCGGCCTGCCATCGGCATCGCGCTCGTCCGCTTCGGCCTCGCGCTGCTCGTGATCCTCGCGGGCGTCTTCCAGGTGCAGCGCCATCACGCGGCCGTGGCCGATGCGCGCGTCTGGGGCCTGCCGTCGCCGAGCTTCACGGGCATCGCGATCCCGGTGGCGGCGATCGTGCTCGGCTTGATCCTGCTGTTCGGCATCGCCCCGCGCCTGGCCGCCTGGCTGATCCTGGCCGAGGCGATTCTCGTGATGATCGCCGGCGGCCGCACCGACGGAGGCTTCTACATCACGCTGCCGCCCGTCATCATGCTGCTCGCCCTGATAGTGATCGGTGGCGGAGGCGGGCGCTGGGCGCTCGTCGACCGCCTCGATCCGCCGCGCCAGCGGCGGATCGAACGCTCGCGGTGACACTTAGACTGGACCTCGAGTACGACGGGGCAGCGTTCTACGGCTGGGCCGCACAGCCCGGTCTGCGCACCGTCGAGGGCGTGCTGACCGAGGCGCTGCGGACGTTCTGGCCGCACAGCGGCCGTCCGGCGGTGGCCGGTCGCACCGATACGGGCGTGCACGCCTCAGGACAGGTGGTGACGCTCGACGGCGCCGAGGGCGGGCCGGAGATCGCGCGCGTGGCGGCGGCGCTCAACGCGCACCTGCCGCCCGATGTCGCGGTGCTCGGCTGTAGCCGAGCACCGGAGGGCTTCCATGCCCGCTTCTCGGCGCTCTCCCGGCACTACGAGTACCGAGTGCTGCGCTCGCGCGCGCCCTCGCCGTTGCGCGCGGCGCGCACCTGGCACTGGCCGCGCGAGCTCTCGCGGGAGGTTCTCGACGAGTGCGCCGCGGCGCTGCTCGGCGAGCACGACTTCCGCGGCTTCACGCCGGCGGAGACCCAGCACGAGGTCTTCCGCCGCAACGTGCTCGCAGCCGGGTGGCAGCAGCAGGGCGACGAGCTCGTGTTCCGCATCGAGGCGGATTCGTTTCTGCGGCACATGGTGCGCACGCTGGTCGGCACGATGCTCCAGACCGCGGGCGGGGAGCGCCCGCCCGAGGCCTTCGCGGGCCTGCTGGCAGGCGCCCCGCGCTCTGCGGCCGGCGTCACCGCGCCGCCGCACGCGCTCTGCCTGATCGACGTGCGGTACGCCGCAGCGGACGCTTCGCCTCACGACAACACAAACTGAACGCGCCAGGTTCTACCATCCAAGGTGCCGGAAGGCGGTGGCCCGGCGACAGTCCGCAATGCCACCGCAGGAAAGGTGAGACACCCGTGAACGTGACCGCGACCCGCTTCTCGACCCAGGCTCGTACCTGGGTCCTGATCGCAGGTTTGTCGGCCCTGCTGATCGCCATCGGAGGACGCTTCCTCGGTGGCGCCGGCTACCTGCTCTTCGGCGGGATCTCCGTCGCCTTCGTGTTCGTCTCGTACTGGTTCTCGGACCGCTTCGCGATCCGCTCGGCCCATGCGCAGCCGATCTCCGAAGCCGACGATCCCCGCCTCTACTCGATCATCGGCGACCTGGCGCAGCGCGCCAAGGTGCCGATGCCTCGCGTGTACCTGATCCCTTCGGACCAGCCCAACGCCTTCGCGACGGGACGCAATCCCAAGCACGCGGCCGTGGCCGTGACGGTGGGCCTGCGCAAGTACCTCCCGGAGGATCAGATCCGCGGCGTGCTCGCGCACGAGTTCGCGCACATCAAGAACCGCGACATCCTGGTCAGCTCGATCGCAGCCATGATCGCCTCGGCGATCTCGGCCATCGCCAACATCCTGCAGTTCGGGATGATCTTCGGCGGCGGCTCGGACAACCGTGACAGCCCGTTCGGCGGCCTCGCCGCGCTCGCGACGGTGATCATCGCGCCGATCGCGGCGATGGTGCTGCAGCTGGCCGTCTCGCGTCAGCGCGAGTACCTCGCCGATGCCACGGGTGCCGCCCTGATCGGCGACAGCAAGCCGCTCGCCGATGCGCTCGAGACGCTCGAGCGCGGCGTGGCGGCGATCCCGCTGCCGGTCACGCCGGCGACGGCGACCATGTACATCGCCAATCCGCTCCGCCTGCACGGCGTGTCGGGCCTGTTCCAGACCCACCCGCCGATGGAGGAGCGCATCCGCCGCCTCCGCGCCCTGCGCCTGGCGTAATGCACGAACCGGGGTCAGGCACGCAACGTGCGTGCC
>JALYLC010000369.1 GCA_030774435.1 Actinomycetota bacterium | reverse complement strand
CGAGCGGCTCGAGCCTGATCGGAGTGGGCCAGGAGGGGCGGCGCTCGATCAGCTCCGGCCGCGCCATGCTGAGAAGAAGGAGCGGCGCATCGCGAGTGAGCAGGGCGGCCGCCTCGATGAGGTCGAGGAAGGTCTCCTCCGCCCACTGGATGTCGTCGAACAGCACTACCAGCGGTGCCTGCTCTTCGAGCAGCTTGCGGAAGGCCCAGGCGATCTCCTCGGCGCTCGTTGCCGCCTCGCTCTCCCCCAGCAGCGAGCGGATCGACGCCGCCGCCGCAGTGTCGGAGGGAAGGACGTTCAGCTGTTTCAACACCTCCACCAGCGGCCAGTAGGTGATGCCCTCGCCGTAGGGAAGGCAGCGGCCGCCGACGGCGCGACAATCGATCAGCGCCAGCGCCTCTGCCACCAGGCGGGACTTGCCCACACCCGCCTCGCCGATGACGGTGAGGAGCTCGCAACGCGCCTCCGAGCGCACCCGCTCCCAGCTCGCGTGGACGAGCGCGAGCTCGCGCTCCCTGCCGACGAAAGGGGTTCCATGCAGTCGCGCGGGCACGGCCAGAAGGGCCGCCAAGCGGAACGCCGGCACCGGCTCGGCCTTGCCCTTGAGCACGAGCGGCTCGACCGGCTCCGCCTCGACCGCGTCGTGCACGAGCGTCAGGGTGGGCTCGCCGATCAAGATCTCGCCAGGTTGTGCCGCCTGCTCGAGGCGCGCAGCAACGTTGACCACGTCGCCGGTGGCAAGGCGCTCCTCGGTGCCGGTCACCACCTCGCCCGTGGCGAGGCCGATGCGGGCCTGCACGCGAACCTCGGGCAGCGCGTCCCGCATCTCGATCGCGGCTCGGCAGGCACGCAACGCGTCGTCCTCGTGCACCCGCGGGATGCCGAAGACGGCCATCACCGCGTCGCCGATGAACTTCTCCACCGTGCCCCCGTGCGACTCCACGATCGCCTTCATCCGCTCGAAATAGCGCGCCAGCAGCGCTCTAAGCGCCTCCGGGTCGGACTCCTCGCCCAGCTGCGTCGACCCGGTGACGTCGCAGAAGAGCACCGTGACGACCTTCCGCTGCTCCCGCGCCTCCGCAGCGGCCGCCGGCGCTCCACACTCTGGGCAGAAGCGAAAAGCGAGCTCGCTCCGATACCCACAGGCGGCGCACGTAGCCACCGGCAGAGGCTAGACCCACACCTCAGCCGTCGCAACCACGCGGCCCCCTCAGCCCGGGCAGTGGCCTGCGCGGCCGTGTTCTCTCGCCTGGGCCTCGCTCGCGTTCCGCAGCGCTGACCGCGCTGGCAACGCGTCGAGGTCTGTGCGCACGATCACCTCCTCGACCGTGGCGTCTGAGATCGTCCGGGGCGGCCCGGACGCGGCTCATCCACGAGCCATCGAGACCCTGCGCGAGATACCGCCGGCGCCACCTCCCGACCGTGTTGCGATTGACACCGAGCGCCTCAGCAACCGCCCCATCCGGGCACCGCAATCGAGAGCTCCGCCGGCTGCCGGTTCACCTCGCCGCCGGGCACGTACCGCGACTGGAGGGCGGGCGGCACCACCTCTGAACCGATCACCGATTTGCACAACGCACCACCCCCTGACCGGGCAGGCGCCGCGATCACGCCCGTCCCATTCCCTCAGCTGAGATGGTGCACCTCCGCCAGCCCGTAGATCGGCGTCGGGATGCCCTCCATCCGCGCCTTCAGCTGCAGGGCGAGAAACTGGGAGTAGTGCCGCGACTGGTGGAGGTTCCCACCGTGAAACCAGAGAGCCTCCTGCCGGGTGGGCTTCCACATGTTCCGCAGCTCGCCCTCCCACGGGCCTGGGTCCTTCGTCGTGTCGGAGCCGAGGCCCCAGCACTTGCCGACTCGGTCGGCCACCTCCTGGGAGATCAGCTCGGCCGCCCAGCCGTTCATCGACCCGTACCCGGTCGCGTAGACGATCAGGTCGGCCGGCAGCTCGCTGCCGTCGCTGAGCACCACCGAGCGCTCGCGGATCTCCTCGATCGTGACGCCGCTCCGCAGGTTGATGCTGCCGTCGGCGACCAGGTCGGAGGCGCCGACGTCGATGTAGTAGCCCGACCCGCGCCGCAGGTACTTCATGAAGAGCCCGGAGCCGTCCTCGCCGAAGTCGAGCAGGAAGCCGGCCCGCCGCAGGCGGTCGTAGAAGTCGGCGTCCCGTCGCTCCATCTCCTCGTAGACCGGGATCTGCAACGTGTGCATGATCCGGTAGGGCACCGAGGCGAATATCAGGTCGGCCGTGTGGTGGTCGATGCCCGAGGCGACGGCGGACTCCGAATAGAGGTCCCCGAGCGCGAGCTCCATGAGCGTGTCTGAGCGCGCAATGTGCGTGGACGAGCGCTGGATCATCGTGACGTGCGCGCCGCTCTCCCAGAGGTCGGCGCAGATGTCGTGCGCGGAGTTGTTCGAGCCGACCACGATGCATCGCTGGCCGGCGTACGATCCGCCGCCGGGGTGCCGGCTCGAATGGTGCTGATCGCCCTGGAACCGCTCCGCGCCCGGGGTCTCGACCTTGTTCGGCACTGCCGACATGCCCGTGGCGAGGACGAGCTGCTGCGCGCGCAGCGTCACGGGCCTGCCCTCGCGCACGACGTCGACGACCCACTCGCCGGCGTCCTGGTCATACCGAGCCCCGACGCACTCGGTGGAGCTCCAGTAATTCAGCTCCATGACCCTCGTGTACATCTCGAGCCAGTCGCCGATCTTGTCCTTCGGCGAGAACACGGGCCAGTCGTCTGGGAACGGCAGGTACGGCAGGTGGTCGTACCAGACGGGGTCATGCAGGCACAGCGACCTGTAGCGCTTGCGCCAGGAGTCTCCCGCGCGGGCGTTGCGCTCCACGATGATCGTCGGCACCCCGAGCCGGCGAAGCCGCGCACCGAGGGCGATGCCGCCCTGCCCGCCGCCGACTATGACGCAGTAAGGCTGCCGCTCGTAGCCGAGCTCGGCGGCCTCCGCCTGCCGGCTCTCGAGCCAGGTGCGGCGGTCGCGGACCGCGCCGTGGACGACGCCCTTCTCCCGCTGCGTGCCCGTCCGCTCCTCGTGGCCCTTGAGCTCCGTCATCGTGGTCAGGAGCGTCCAGCACGCGCCGTCGCGGAGCCGGACGTGGCCCCGGCCGCGTGCGACGACGGTCTCGAATGTGATCCAGGCTTCGGTGATGGCATCGGCCGCGGTCGCGTCGCCCTCGATGGCCCAGCCGGACGGTTGCACTGTCGCCAGCGTGGCCTCGAGCATCGCCGCGATCTGGTCTCGGCCCTCGAGCGTGCGGATGTTCCAGGTGAAGGAGACAAGGTCGCGCCAGAAGCTCTCCTCCTCGAAGTGGTCGGCCGCCGCGGCGACATCGGCGCGCTCGAGCGCGGCTCCGAAGCTCGCGAGCCATGCGGACACGTCTGCCGTCGGCGACGTCTCGCTCATGACCGTCTCCTCCTCGCGGGACCTTACGGACTGCGATCCAATCGGGATCGTAGTCCGTCTCGGGCGCCGCCGGTTCCGGAGGCCCGCGTCCAGAACCCAAATCCGCGCTGTGCATTGAGCGCCTCTTGAATCGCGAGGGGCGTTGGTGGACGCGCATGGACAGGAGGATGGCGTCGGGCCGATCCGCTTGCACGATGGCTGCCCGCTCGGCTGACTTATGCCATGCGTGCAGAATGGTCGCGCGCCCCACGGTGCACGGGCCGTCGAGCCGGCGTCTACCTCAGAAGTCCGGCGGCGCTAAAACTTGCTGGGCGTGCATACGCGGCTTGTGCGGATCGGCGTTCGGCACCGTTCAGGCGGCAGGAGCCGGCGGGGTGTATCGTCGATAGGGCTGCCCCAGAATGGGGCACGGCGACTGGACACGAAAGGACTCGAGGACCATGCTGCGCCTGATGTTGCGGAAAGTCATGGCTAGCAGGGTGGTTCTCGTCGTCTATGTCGTCGTGGGTCTGCTGGTGGCGCAGTCGCATCACTACTTCGCCCACCTCAGTGGCGTCAAGTCGGTCGGGTCCGCACTGCTCGCTGTGCTCCTCTGGCCGCTCGTCCTCTTGGGAATCAGTCTGCATATCAAATAGCAGGCAGGCCAGAAAGTGCATAGCGGCCGCAGGGATCCCGGGCCTTGCGAGGTTTCGTGATTCGCCCGTGGGGGAACTACTCATCGGCTGCTTTGACTCGGGCCTTCCTCAACTAAGGGACGCCCTCATGGGTATCACTGTCAGTCTCGTCCTCATCGCCGCGGGGGCCATCCTCAAGTGGGCCGTCACGGCGACGACCTCGGGCATCAATCTCGGCACGGTCGGTATCGTCCTCATGATCGTCGGAGCCGTCGGGCTGCTGCTCTCCGTCGTGTTCTGGTCGAGCTGGGGCGGGTTCGGCAGTCGCCCCGGCGCGACGACTACCGTCGTGCGTGACGAGTCGACCACGCTTCGCTAGGCGAGTTCGCCTGATCCCCGCGGCGTGCCGCGACTCAACTCGACCATCGAGGCTCGCCATGGCGGGTCTCGATGCGTTCTGAGCGTGCGGCGATGCCTTCGGTAGGTTCACGGGCGTTCTTGATCGGAGGAGGGGCGCTACCCGCGATTCACCCTAGACGCGGGTTGTCGTCGTGGTACTGTGGCATCGCGGCCCCAGCGCCCGGCTGCATGGCGCCAATCGTTGATCGTTTGGTGCCTCCTGATGTCGGCTCCCTACCCCGCGCCGGCGACGAGTGGATTGTCGAGGTGTGTCGTGGTCGCACTTGAGACCGCGTGCGAGGGTGGCCGGCAGCTGCGTGGCGTCGCGTCTGGCAGGTCGCCTGCGAGTGCCGTCGGCACGGTCAGCGTAACCCGGCACGACGCTGCCGGCACGTGGCTGATCGCGCTGGGCGGCGAGCATGACCTGTCTACGGCTGCGTTGCTCGAGGAGGAGACGATCGGCGTCTGGCCGTGCGCCGCGCTCGTCGTCGTCGATCTGAGCGGCGCGGCCTTCATGGACTCCACGGTAGTGCACTGGCTGATAAGTGCGAAGCGTGAGCTCGAAGCATGCGGCACGGGTGCCCTACGCATCGTGGAGGGCCCGGGCGGCTCGTTCGCTGCGCGCCTGTTCGGCCTGCTCAGCGTGGGCGACGTGCTCGTCTGTTATCGGACGCGCCGGGACGCCTTCGGCCAGGAATCTGCTCTAGGCGTGACGGCAGACTGAGTCGAGTCTCTCCATGGCCGCCAGGCGGGCGATCGCTGCCCGCGCTGCGTTCTCGCCTCGCGAGCAGGCAGTGCGTGTGCAGCTCAGGTGGGGTCGAGTTGCTGGGTCAGGTGGTTGTGGAGGGTGGCGGCGTCGGCGGAGAGGGCGGCGCTGACGGCGTGGCGGGCCGAGGTGTTGTTGGGCTGGCCGGCTAGGCGGTCGAGGCGGCTGCGGTCGCGTCGGGTGATGGCGAGGAAGGAGGCGTGGGCGCTGGCGGCGCGTGACGGTGGGGTGATCTGGGAGAGGTCTTGTGAGACTTTGCGGAGGTCGTTGGCGGCTTGGCGGAGTACGACGCGGCTGTATGGCGCGGGTACGCCGTCTTGGTCGACGTAGTGCAGGACGAGCACGCAGGTCGAAAGTGCGTTGTCGGCGGCGTCCACTTCGCGTCGGATCAAGTCCTGGTATTCGCCTTGTGCGGGGTGGCGGGGTGGCTCGCCGGGGGCGCGGCAGCCGGAGGCGAGCAGGATGACGACGATTGCGACTAGCTGGGGTTTCACGTGTTGGCGGGCTTGGTCGGCGTGGGAGGGCCGGGGTCGGGTGCGTCGGTGATCGTCGGCAGGTCTGCGAAGCGGCAGCGGAGTCGCACCGCCTGGTCGTCGATCGAGGCGATCTGGTGCCAGGGCGCGAAGCGGCCGCTTGTGTGTGTGGCTCTGCGGCGGGGGGAGGGGGCGGCGTCGCGGCGCTTGAGGCCGAGTGAGGCGACGACGGGGTCGGGGCTGCAGAGCAGGCCGAGGATCGTGGGCGTGCCTGGGGGCGAGGGTTGCGAGCTGCGCAGGTCGAGTACGCCCATACGCGCACCGGCGGCATCGATGACCGGGAGGCGGAGCAGCGTCGAGAAGCGCAGCCTCCCGGGCTTCACGATGGCCCGATCTGGGAGAGTTCGAGGCGGTTGCGCGGGATGCGTAGGTGGACGACGTGGGGTTCGATGTGCGCGATCTCTGGCCAGTCGATGTGGACTTCGCGACGGGCGCCTCGGAAGCGGAGGAGCGGGCGCAGCAGTCGTCCCAGCCGGCCGAGTTGGTCGAGCAGGAAGCCGCCCCCGGAGAGCAGCGGACCGAGGCGGGCGCCGTTGGCGTCCCATTGGATGAGGATGTCGTCGACGCGTCCGCAGGCTTGGCCGTCGCGGTCGAGCATCTGGTGGTCTTGCAGGTCGCGCGCGATGTCCATCAGAGCGCTCCGCCGGTCACGATCACGATCGGTAGCGCCGCGATTCCGGCCAGGCTGAGGAGTGAGAAGTACAGCCAGCCGAGGCCGTTTGAGAGGAGTTTGTTGGTGGAGCGGCCCATGTAGAGCGGATCGTTGGCGACGATCAGCATGGGGTAGAAGGTCAGTGGCAGCAGTCCGGCGGAGAAGATCAAGGCGAGCACCGTGATCTTGATCGGGTCGAATCCTCCCAGCAGGATCAGCGTTGCCAGCGTCACCATGATGAGTGTGACGACGGTGTAGCCAGGCACGTCGCGGGCAGGGCGGGATGCGCCCCAGGGCCAGCCGAAGAACTGCGACACGGCCTGTGCCGTTGACAGCGAGACCTCGGCTGCAGCACCGAGCACGCAGCCGAACATGCCCACCAGTAGGATCCAGGCGCCGAGCTGACCGAAGGCTGAGATCGCAAGCAGCCCTGTCTGCCCGAAGTGCGTCGGTGTGATGCCGTGAGGGCCAAGCAGCGCGGCGGCGCCGATCATCAGCGCAAAGGCCAGGAGCGCCCCCAGCCCGAAGCCAAGGAATGCGGTCGAGCGGTTGACCACCTTGTCGTGCACGGTCCAGTGTTCTTCGCGGCCGCCGCTGGAGTAGAAGTACCACTCGTACGGCGACATCGCTGCGCCGACCACGGCGATCACGCCGCCGACGTAGAGCCAGTGATCCTGCTTGGGGTTGTGCGGGTCGACCACCCGTGCCGCGACCTGCGTCCAATCCACGTGGAACGCACTGCTGCTGATCACGGCGACCACCACGACAAGCATCGCGAGCCCGAGGATCGAGGGCACGTACTCGATCACTGTCCAGTTGCCAAGCACGTCGAAGAGGGCCACGCCGATACCGACCAGCGGCACGAACCAGATGTAGTCGATCCCGAATACGAGCTCCAGGACGAACGAGAGACCAGCGATCTCGACGACCAGCGTGAGCAGGTTGAGAAGCACGCTCGCGCACAGTGTGACCAGGCCAAGTCGAAGACCGAGGCGCTCGCGCACGAGATCCTGGACCGTGCGCTTCGACTCCAGCTCGATCCGTCCCGCCATCTCGGCGAACACCATCGCCCCGATCGTGCCGACGGCAAGAGCCCACAGCAGCGCGAAGCCGTAGGTCGCGCCCAGCGCCGGCATCGACACCAACTCGCCCATGTCGAGATACCCGCCGATCGCGGTCACCACGCCCAGCGTGATCGCAAGGAACCGGCCCACGGCAACCACTACCTTCGCCGCAACACTCGCGGAACCTCCCGCCCGGGAGCAATTGGCGGCCTGCTTGGATGTCGCCCGTCGGAATGCGAGGATTTAGCGCATCGCCTCTGCGGACAAGGCGAGCAACCCCGATGCCTCCGTGAGCAATCGACGAAAAGAGGTCGCAGCATGAACGACGAGACCGAGCGGGAACAGGAGGAGCACGACGCCTCCGACGTGGAGGAGATGCGCTCCCAGGTCGCGTGGCTCGAAGCGCGAGGCTGGAGCATCGGCGAAGACGGCCTCTGGCGGCATCCAGACAAGGCCGCAGACGTCGGCATGTCGCACTCGCAGGCCTTCACCGTCGAGGCCAGGACTGCCGACCCTTCGGGCTCGCAGGTACTGGACGCCGGGCCAGGCGCCGGGGCACCTGACTCGTACGAGCCGGACGAGCCGGCCAACTCATGAGGACGGTCAGCTCAAGTGCTAGCCTTCGAATGGACCTAGAGATTGGCGGCGATGCTTTCCCCAAGGTTCGCAAGGCGACGGGTAGTCTTGCCGCGCGCCGCGGTGAGGCGAATCGATGCCGGGAGCATTGATCGAGGCATACCGAGGCCGGTTCTTTCGTGCGCGCTCCGAGAGGCTGAGCAGCAGTGCCTCACGCGGGATGCGGAGGCCATCGAGTTCTTGAACCTTGCGCTGGTGGCGGTTGCCGCGCGCGGCGCGACGCGCTGTGAGTGTGGCGATCCGGCCTGTCTCGCGCGCGTGTGTTTGACACACAATGGAAGTGCCCGATGACGATGGACGCCCATCACCTGCGCGTTCTGGTCGCAAACGAGCGGGAGGACCGCATCGCGCTCGTCACGACGCTCGTCACCGGGCTCGGTCACGTCGTCATTGCGGGCTCCACGAACGTCAGCGAGGTGGGCGCGCTCACATCGTACGAGCACCCAGATGTTGCGCTCGTGGGCCTCGGCACCAGTTCCGCGCACGCCCTGGAGTTGATCGAGCGCATCGTCCGCGAGGCCGACTGCCCCGTGATCGCAGTGCTCGAAGGTCACGACGCCACGTTCGTCAACGAGGCCGCCAAGCGTGGCGTGTTCGCGTACATCGTGGACGGCTCGCCCGAGCATTTGCAGAGTGCTCTCGATATCACGCTGCGCCGCTTTGCGGAATACCACAATCTCCAAGGCGCCTTCGGGCGGCGCGCGCAGACCGAGCGCGCCAAGGGCATTCTGATGGAGCGCTATCAGGTCGACGAGCGCCAAGCCTTCGCGATGCTGCGCGATCACGCGCGCCACAAGGGACAGAAGCTGGTCGGTGTCGCCCAAGCTGTGCTCGACGGTCATCTACTGCTAGCCACGGCGGCCACCCCTTCCGTGGACAACGGCGCCGGTGCGGGCAAGGCCCGCGCAAAGTCGGGCGAAAGCAGCGAGTAGGAGTTCCGTCGGCGTCGCGAAGTCGACGAGGAGAGGCTTCGCGCCGAAGCTCTGCTGGGCGCCCGCGTAGCCGCCGGCCTCCAGAAGGGCAACGGACGCTCCTCAGGGGGCCCAGCTTTCGCACAGGCCGCAGAGGTCGTCGCGGCCCGCGCGAACCGCGCCTGGCAAGACGCCGCCAGCTTGGCACGAGCGGCGCAGGCGTTACCTCGCTCACGGCCTCGGCGCGTTCGCTGCAGCTCAGGCGGGCGGCCTCGCGCATCTCGCGCATTCGGGTTGCGTACCCGGCCCGAGCCTGGCGCAGGCCGCGCGCCGAAACCGAACGACCCTCGGCGTGCGTAGCCTGGACATGAGTCTTCGCATCGCAGCCACACTCGTCCTCCTCGCCGTCTTGCCGCTTCTTCTCGTCGCCTGCGGCAAAGGCGGAGGTGGATACTAGCCGTCTTCTTTCGCGCCTGATCTATCGTCAATCACGCGGAACGATCGGCCCATGACAAACGGTCAGCAGCCTATGCGCACGCTCCGACCTGGACGTCGTCTCGTCGGCGACCCGACGGGCTCGGCACGCTAGGCGCCCCGTGGGTGAGGGGAGGTCGGCCCGGCGGGCATGGCCGCCGCGATCGCCAGCGGCGTTTACTCCGCACCGGCCGGCGCGTCCGCTTGCTGTCGATCATGATCGACCAGTTCCTCTGACGCGCATCTCCCGGCTCGGCGATGTCTCTGGGCTGGGGCGACGTGGCGAAGACGAGGTGCCCGGATCCGCAGGAATGCGCATGCAGCCGAAGCTGCGTTTTCCCGCCGTACGAAACGGTTTGTCATGAGCGGTCGAGGTCGAGCAGGAGCGCTGCTTCGGCCTCTGCGAGTGGGAGGTGGCCCGAAGAGAATCGCAGTAGAGGCCACTCGTGCGTGAGAGCTGCCTTCTTCAGCGCTCGGTCTGGATTGACCGCGTAGGGGTGACCGACCGCCTGCAGCAGTTCGATGTCGGAGCGCGAGTCGGTGTAGGCGCTCGACGCTACGAGGTCGATTCCGGATCTTGCGGCGTGGCGACGCACCGCGTCTGCCTTGGCGGCTCCGTGGAGGAACGTCTCGGCACGCCCGGTGTAGCGCCCGTCTCGAATTTCTGCACGTGATGCCATCGCCCCATCGAGGCCAAGCCGTTGAGCGAGCGGCTCGACGAGGTCGACCAGCGACGAGGAAACGACGATCGCCGGCTCCCCGCGCGCCTGGTGGGCGCGCATACGTGCAATCGCATCGGGGAACGCAAGCGCAGCCAGTGGCTCGATCTGCTCTGCGATGAGCTCGCGGAATTCCTCGACCGGCCACCCGCGCATCAGCTTGAACGTCTGCTCAGCTACCTGTGCCAGCTCGCGTGAACTCACACCACGGATCAAGTACACCGCGTGCCAGACACTCGCGCGGGCGAGCGACCGCCAACCGATCAAGCCCTTCCGCCGCAGCGTCGGCGCAAGCGCGAGCATGGAGGAGCGCCGGATCAGCGTACGATCCAAATCGAAATAGGCCGCGCCGCCGCTCCCGACCGCATCGGCGACTACCGAGGCGTCGGGCGCGTCGTAGGAAAAGCGGCCCGGCATCCGCGATTCCCGCTCGTTCAGATCTTGCGGAAGCGCGCGTCGGCGATCGAGTAGACGCCGAATGCGATCAGCCCGCAGGCGACGACGATCAGGGCTCCGGCGCCGTAGGTGTGCTGGGTGAGACGCGCGAGGGCGCCGTCGATGCCGACCGCTTCCTTCGGCTTGTAGTCGATCGCGGCCTTCAGGATGAAGGTGCCGATCAGCGCGAAGGCGATCGCGCGGGCAACGAGGCCGACTTCGCCGATGAGGGTGAAAGCGTCGCGGACGCTCCTGCTCATGTCCGCAGTCTTCGAGTAGGAGAGGAACTTCTTGCTCAGACCGAGGTAGGCCTGGTAGAGCGCGATGCCGATGAAGAGCACCCCGGCGCCGGCGACCAGCTCGCGGCCGGCCGTCCACTGGAACACGCCGGCGGTCGTCTCCTTCGGCGTCTTGGCGGAGCTGGCGGTCGCGCCGCGAAGGATGCTGATGGCGAGGACGCAGAAGGCGGCATAGGCGACCGCGCTCCCAGCCGCGCCGATGCGATCGAATGCACTGTGCTGACCATACTCGGGGGTGTGACCGACCAACGCCTGCGTGAGGCGCCAGACTGCGTAGCCACCGAGGCCGATGGCCGTCAGGATGAGCAGGTCGCGCCCGAACGGCTGCGCGGCGATGTGGCGCATCGCTCCCTGCTGGCTCGGCCGCGGCCCGCCGACGCCCTGCGCGAGTCGGAACGCCAATACGCCGATCAGCACGTAGATCGTGCCGCGCGCAGCGTAGCCGGCGCGTGCCAGCACCTCGAAGGAGGTCGTCTCGCTGAAGGCACGTCCGGCTTTGGGTGCGGTGGCAGTATTCACAGTGGGTGATACCCCTAATGGGGCGATTGGAGACTTGCCTCGTGTCAGGTTTGTCCCGGCTCGCGGCCCGCGCTACGACGTCGGAGAGCCAGTGAGGACGAGCAGCACGCAGTCCTGCGCGCCCGCGACGGCGGCTGCGCGGGGCGACGCCGAAGGTTTGTCCCGGGACGCTTCTGGGGAAAGTACTCAATGATCCGAGCATTTTGGTGATCCGAGGCGAACCCGCCGCGCACTCCCGTCAGGGGATCCGGCTGGGCGTCGCTACGGGGCACCTCGACGGACGGGACTCCGGGGCCGGGTCGATGCCCGTGCTGGAAGCGCGTCCCGGTACGCCGGCGAGCCAGCTCGGGCATCGGCTGCGCGACCACCGGCCGGCGCTCGCCTTCGTCGTTGCGACCTTGCTCGGCTACTTCCTGCTAGCGGCCTTTGCGATCGGCCTCGGCTTGTTCCTCGTCGACGTGGCGCTTCCCATCCACTCCGTCGGCCACGCCGACGAGTGGCTGGATGAGTGGCTCGCTGCGCACCGCACTGGCTCGCTGAACGACATCTCATACGTCGCCTCGGCCGTCGGCGACATGCCCGCCATCCCGGGGCTCGTCGTTCTCACGGCGCTCGGTGCGGCCGTGCTCCGACGCTGGCGCGTGGCGGCCTTCATCGTCGGGGCGATCCTGATCGAGGTGGCCACCTATCGCATCGCCAGCTTGATCGTCCACCGCGACCGCCCGGCTGTCCTGCGGCTAGATCACCTGCCCGTGAACCAGAGCTATCCATCCGGTCACGTGGCGGCTTCAGTGGTCGTCTATGTGGGGCTCGCGCTTCTGATCTCCTCGCGGCTCAGACGGCGCTGGGTGACGATCACGGTCTGGACGCTTGCCGTTGTGCTACCGCTGGCGGTCGCGTGGTCGCGCATGTACCGCGGCATGCACCACCCGCTCGACGTGATCGCCGGCGCGCTGATCGGCGTCCTCGCGATCGGCGTCGCCCTGCTGGCGGCGCGAGCGTGCGGCGAGGCCGTCCGTCTGCGCAATTCCAGCAACAACGGCGGGCGAGCATGAAGCGCGTCGCTGTCATCGCCCACAATGGCAAGACGCTCGGGGGTGGCCTGTCGGAGCTCCGTCGGGTGCTCGAGCGGCGAGGCGTCACCGACGTCATCTGGCGCGAGGTGCCGAAGAGCCGGTTCGCGCCGAAGGCAGTGCGCAAGGTTCTGGCGGAGAAGGTCGATCTGATCTTCGTCTGGGGCGGAGACGGGATGGTGCAGCGCTGCGTCGACGTCGTCGCCGGTAGCGACGCGACGCTGGCGATCATCCCTGCCGGCACGGCGAACCTTCTGGCGACGAACCTCGGCATCCCCAAGGACATCGAGGCGGCAGTCGAGATCGGCCTGGCCGGTGGGCGCCGCCGCATCGATGTCGGCAGGATCAACGACGAGCGCTTCGCCGTGATGGCCGGCGCCGGCTTCGACGCCCGCATGATTGGCGACGCCGACGGTGGTCTCAAGGATCGCGTCGGCCGCTTGGCCTACGTCTGGACGGGCGCGAAGAATCTGCGCCAGAAGCCCTTCCGCGCGAAGATCGTGGTCGACGGCACCGGCTGGTACGACGGCCCGGCGAGTTGCATCCTGCTCGCCAACGTCGGCAAGCTCTTCGGCGGGGTCGAGGCGTTCGAGGACGCACGGCCGGACGACGGCGTCCTCGAGCTGGGCGTCGTCTCGGCCGACGGCGCCATGCAGTGGATCCAGACGGTCGCGCGGGCTGTCGTCGGCACCGCGAGCGAGTCACCGTACGCCCGCACGACGAAGGTGCACTCCGTGCGCATCAAGCTCGGCCAGAAAGTCCCCTACGAGATCGACGGCGGCGACCGCAAGAAAGTGCGGAAGCTGCGCGTCGACATCGAGCCGGCGGCCGTCGAGGTCTGTGTGCCGGTCCCCGCACCCGCCTAGCGTCTCACTCTCACGGGGTCAGGTCGCGCTCGTGGATCGTCTCGAGAGGCGGGCCATTGTCCCCTGCCGGTGCGCTGCGGCGGACCGTCACCCGGGCGCGGCGCTCGTCGAGATCGAGCACCGCGACGGAGTTGTCGAACGTCACAGGCGTGACGAACCGCCAGCTGACATCGGGCCGACGGACGCCGGCGGCGCGTGCCAGCCCGCGGCAGAGCAGGGCGACGGGACGGGTGCCCAGGAGGCGGATCACTCGCCGCTCGCGCGTTTCCAGCGGGTTGCGGAACGGCGAGCAGACGATCTGAGAGACGCGGCTCTCCTGTCGTTCCCCGAGTGCGACCTCGGCGATGTAGGCCGTGTGGACGTCGCCGCCGATGATCAAGATGGTGCCCGGCGCGTCCGGGCCTTCTGCCAGTTCGTGCAGCAGGTCGATCATCTCCGCGAACGAACGCTGGAACGCCGGCCAGTGCTCGAGATCCAGCGCCCGGCGCATGCGCTCACCGAGCCGTGAAGCGATTCCGCCCCAGGCGCCAGAGCAAATTGCCTCGTTCCACGCCTCCAGGTAGTGGATCGCCTCCATCATGAACACGGGG
Organism: Actinomycetota bacterium; assembly: GCA_030774435.1. Classification (GTDB taxonomy): domain Bacteria; phylum Actinomycetota; class Thermoleophilia; order Gaiellales; family JALYLC01; genus JALYLC01. The sequence continues at coordinate 5,029 of JALYLC010000369.1, read as the reverse complement.
ACGGTGCTGGCGATGATCAGGTGGTCGTAGGCCCCCCGCGCGTGCTCCGCGATCCATTCCCACTCATCGGCGTCGACCATGTCTCGCTGACCCTCGCTCAAGACCCGCGCGGCGCGAGAGTCGACAACGACGAGGCGTGAGCGACCGAAATCGCGGTGGTAGGCAAAGCGGCTCGCCGTCGTCTCGTGATCGGCGGTGCGGGCGAAGCGCCGCAAGCGAGGCCCGCCGTCGTCGTCGGCCTGGACCTCTGCCAGGAGCCGCTCACCCGCCAGTTCCGACGGTGCCAGGTTGCCGATGTGCTGGTAGATCCAGTACGACATGAACGCGCCGACGATGCGGTCTTCCCACCACGAGGTCGCGCGAATGTCGCGCAGCCAGGCAGCGGAGATGTTCCAGTCGTCGTGGACGTCGTGGTCATCGAAGATCATCGTGCTGGGCACGGTGGAGAGCAGCCAGCGGATGTCGGGGTCACTCCAGGCCTCGCGGTAGAGACGGGTGTATTCCTCGAAGTCGGCCACCTGCTCGCCAGGCGGCTGACGGACGTCGCGGCGCGAGCGCATGAATTCTCGCGTCTCCTCCGAAGCCTCGTCAGCGTAGACCTGATCGCCGAGCAGCAGCAGGCAATCAGGCCACGCCTCGACTCCCGCCTGAAGCCGGCGCGACAGGGACCACAGGGCATCGACACCGAAACCCTGCGGATGCTCCGACGCGGGCAGGGTGTAGGGCTCGCGCTGCGGATCGCCCACGCGGCACGAGCCGAAGACGAGACGAGCCTGTCGCTCGTGCTCCCGCGTGTGGATCGTGCAGAGGGGCCGGCCATCGTCCGGAGGCCAGACGCGCTCGCCGTCGAGGTGCACCTCGTACGGCCGCACGGAGCCCTCCTCCAGGTCGTGCACAAGGATCAAGGCGTAGTGGTGTCCTTCGACGCTGAACGTGCGTTCGACCGAGTCGAGCACGGCAACCTCACACGGCGCGTCCGTCTCGACCCATACGGTCGCCTGCGTGCTTCCGGCATAACGAAGGAGCGGTCCGATTACGAGTCCGGCCACGAAACAGCGACAGTAGCCGAGCGCCGCCTCCGGCTGTTGCGACGGACCGGAGCGCGGTCCCAGAGCTCTTCGATTCCCGCTGCCCATTACGAGCGCCCTCGACTGCGTCTGCGGCGCCGTTTGGCGAGGGCAGGATTGCTCGCAGCTCCGCCCTGACTGCCGCACAGCTGCCCCAGACGACGACGCGGGAGCGGGATGGGGAGCGGGACAGGTCAGCGACGCGTTTGCCGGATTCGAGCGGGTGCGGTCGCCGAAACCGAAGGTCGCAGGTTCGAGCCCTGTCGCCCTGTCCGAGGCTCTAGCCACCTTGCCTCTGGGACGCCGTCAGGCTCGCCCGCCGTCCGCAGCTGCAGCCGGCTAGCGCCGGATACGTCCCGACGCCGCCTCGTCCCCGATGGTGGTCAGCCGGTGCGTGGGCCTCGGCCCCGGCGGCGGAGGCGTCGGCGGTCGAGTGTCTTCTGCCATTCGCCCGTTTCGCCGACGGCTGCCCGTTCGTCCACTGGGCGCGGTGCTGGAGGCGTAGCTTGGTCGTCGGGTCGGTCCATGTTCAGGTGTCCTTCTCGATCAGTGGCGCCGTGGCGGCGTGCATTGTCCGGCCGAGTTGCTCGATGTCGTCGCGCAGGTGGTGGGCGACGTTGCGTATGTGCTCGGTCTCTGAGGGCTGAGCACTTCGGGTCACATTCGGGTCTGCGAGAGGGATCACGGCGTCGACCTCTTCGATGATCTTGATCAGGAGGTTGAGCGCGTCATTGGCGAGCAGGCCCTCGGCGAGGCTGGGCGGGTCGTCGTGCCTGAGTGCGAGCATCGCCACATACCAGCGGCCGAGGTCGCCGACGTGCCAGATGTTGTCGCCCTTGATCAGCCCGGCGTTGCGGTCCCAGACGTGGACGACCGCTTCGAGCAGTACGGAGCGCGGATCGTTGGCGGCGGTGAGCTCCTGCAGCGCCTGACGCATCAGTTCGAGCGCATGCGGCTCTGTGGGCAACGTGCTCACGAGGCGTCCTCCGCTTCACGTTCGGAGTTCCGGAATGGACAACAACGGGGTGAGGGCCCGCCGTGGGCGGGCCCTCGGGGAGGCAGGCCAACGACGGTGGCTTAGTACGTCTTAGAGGACTTTGCGTAGCACCGTGACTGCGCCGATGATCACGAGCACGATGACAAGGATTGCAAGCAGGCTGACGGGAGGTTCACCTCCCAGTGGCGGCCGGGACTCGGCCGGCGTGGTGGAGTGACTCGACTATGCGACACGTCGCCCGGCCTTGACGTGCGTGCGGCTTGACGAGAAGGTCGCCTCGTGCTGTTGTGCTGCGACCCGCGTCGTGGGCTTGCTGGCAAGCGGTTGGCCGAGGGCGCGGGCCGTCTCGGCGTCGAGCATATGTGCCAGCTCGATCGTCCGTCGCACGATTCCGGTCGCTCCAACCAGGCGGGTGCTCACCTCGTCCTGGCTCGTGGCGGCGCGCTGCAGCATGCGCAGGCCAGTCAGGTCGAGGAAGCGAAGCTCGCTGAGGTCGATGACACTCGGCGGCGAATGCTCGCGGGTGTGCCTGAGCTCCTCGGCGAGCAGCCCCACAGTGTTCAGGTCGAGCTCGCCGATCAGCCGGAGCCCAACGCGGCCCGACTCATCCTCGCTGCGTACCACGACCAGTGGCGCTGCGTGCTGGTGTGCTCTCATTCCCGACTCCCGATCGCGTGACAACGCACGAGGCGCGACGCCGACCGGGGTTAGGGCGGCCGAAAGGTCGATCAGAGAGCTGGGATCGACCTGAATAAATTATACCGGACTTTCAGCCTAAAGCAGAAGGGGCCAGGACCTCCCCGCCTCGACGTGCCGCCGGCCGCCGAATGCTCGGCCTGCCGGCATGCCCGCCCTGACGAGGCCGACCAGCCGGCCAACCGGTGAATCTCGCTACGCCGCGCACGCCGGTCGGTGCGAAGTCAAGGGCCGATCGATTTCGGTCGTTCTCGATGACCTGTTCGACGACATCGCCAGCTGTGTCTTCTTGCGCCTGTGACTTCGCCCCGTGACGAGTGTCGACACGGCCTGTCGCCGGGTCGCTCAGTGCGATTCGTCGAGGAAGGTGAGTAGCTCGGCGGCGAGGGCATCCGGGGCCTCTTCGGCCATGTGGTGGCCTGAGGCGATGGGCGCGCCGCGCAGGTCGTCGGCCCAGGCCGTCCAGATGTCGAGCACGCTGCCGTAGAGATCGGGCAGGTCGTCGCCGGTGGCCCAGAGGACGAGCACTGGGCAGCGGATGCGGCGCTCGGCGCGGCGGTCGTCGTCGTCGTGCTGGCGGTCGATCCCGAGGCCGGCGCGGTAGTCCTCCAGCATCGCGTGCACGGTCTGGGGATCGTGAATGGCGTGCCGGTAATCGGCGTACGCCTCTTCGCCCATGTGTTCGGGCGTGGCCTTGTACCAGGCGTCGGGGTCGGCAGTGATGAAGCGCTCGGCGGGTTTCTCCAGCTGGCCGAAGAAGAACCAGTGCCACCAGCTGGCGGCGAAGTAGGCATCGCAGCGTGCGAGTGCTTCGCCTATCGGGATGGCTTCGAGTACCACGAGCCGGTCGACCGATGCCGGGTGGTCGAGCGCGGTGCGAAGCGCGACGTACGCGCCGCGGTCGTGTCCGACGACGGCGAAGCGCTCGTGGCCGAGTGCGCCCATAAGCTCGATGCAGTCTCGCGCCATCGCGCGCTTGGAGTACGGCTCGTGATCCGGGGTGGTCGTTGGCTTGGACGACTGCCCGTAGCCGCGCAGGTCGGGACAGACGACGCTGTGACGGCCCGCGAGCAGCGGCGCTACGCGGCTCCAGGTGGCGTGGGTGCGTGGATGGCCGTGAAGTAGCAGCACGGGCGGCCCGGAGCCGCCGTGGCGCACCCGCAGTCTCGCCTCGCTCACGTTCACGAAGTCGAGTGCGAAGCCGTCGAACACTGCACCAGCCTAACCCAAGGCGGCGCTCATGTATCGACTGTTGCTTGCCGATGGCGACGGTATGAGCGAGCAGCGCCAGGACCAGGATGCTCTACGCCACCTCGATGGGTCGGATGAGGGCGTCGTTGCCGCGTCGGCCGCCAGGATTCTCGCCAAGGCGGATCGCGCAATCAGCGAGATACGCCTGGAGGCCGAACGCGCGGCAGCGGACGTGCGTGCGGCTGCGGGCCTGGCGGCGGCGTCCGCCGAGCCCGACCGGGCGACCGAGGATCTGCGTGTCGAGGTGGAAGCCGAGCGGCGGGATGACCGCGCCGCGATGGCTGACCTCGGTAGCGACCTCGAGTCTGTCCATGCCGAGCTCGACCCGATCAAGTCGGGCATCATCGGCCTCCAGAACCACAGCCTGCGTCAAACCGGGGTGGCCGCGCTGATCCTGGCCGTGCTCATAGCCATCGCCTGGAAGGTGATTGCAGGATGAGAAGGCCAAGCAAGACCGCCCTCAGTGTCGCTGCCGCGCTCCTGGTGGCCGCGGTTGCAGGCGGTGTCCTCTCCCGCTCCCTGCTGCGCTCCGGCGCAGCGAGTTCCCGCACGACCCAAGCGCGCGTGCTCGTGTTGTTCAACGAGCAGCGCGCCGCGCGCGGACTGAAACCGCTCACGGTCGACAAGAAGCTGACGCTAGCCGCCGACTCGCACTCGGCCGACATGCTGAACCGTGGCTACTTCGCCCACGACGGCCCGCAAGGGAAATGGTACGTCCGCGTCCGTCGCTACGTCCGGCGCGGCCTCATCGGTGAGATCCTCTCCGAGGGCAGCGGCTACTACGCGACGCCCGCCGGCATGGTGCAATCCTGGATGCACAGCCCCGAGCATCGCCGAATCATCCTCATGCCCGACCTCCGTCTCGTCGGACTGGGTGTCGCGACCGGCACCTACCAGGGTCAGGATAACGTCGCTTTCGCGACCGCTGACTTCTCTTCCAACGTGAACGTAGGCGGAACAAACACCTGATCCTCAGCGCGGACGCAGGCTCTTCGATCGCGGCCGACCAGCCGTCGGG
>JALYLC010000368.1 GCA_030774435.1 Actinomycetota bacterium | reverse complement strand
CCCCCGACCACGAACGCGACGTTTGAAACCAGTTCTAAGCGGCGCTACTGCGGGTCCGCCAAAAGCGTGATTCTGCGAGCCAGGGCGGCCGCTCCGAGGGGCCGCGACGGCTGCTCGCTCGTGCGCTGGAACAGCACGTGATCGCACCATGCTCCGGCGATGCGCAGGTAGTTCGGCGCGACGCCGAACGGCGTGAAGCCGTTGCGGTCCAGCACGATCTGCGAGCCGATGTTGTGCAGGAGCGTGCCGGCCTCGAGGCGGTGGAGCTCGAGCTCGCCGAACGCGAACGCACACACCGCCGCGACCGCGGCGGTGGCCACGCCGCGGCCGTTGCGCTCTCCCGCGACCCAGTAGCCGACGTTCGCGCTCTGGAACGAGCGGCGCACGACGTTGGTGACGGAGACTTCGCCCGCGAGCTCGCCGCCTTCGAGGATCACGAAGCGGTAGGACGTGCCCGCCGCCCGCTCGCGCTCGATCTGCGCCAGGCGCGCGCGCTGCCCGCCGCGCGTGAAGAACGCCGGCTCGCGCCGCGGATCCCACGGTGCGAGGTGCTCCCTCTGGGCGGAGAAGAGCGCAGCCAGCGCCGGCGCGTCCGCGCGCGCGGCGGGACGGATTGTGACCTCCCGGTTCACCGGCTCCAGCGTAGGTCTGAATCCACGGACGTGCGAGTGTCCGGGAGCTCGGGCAGCCCGTCGCAATCGCATCGTCCGAGTACCATCCGCCGCGTGTCTGTCGCACGGCGCACCGCGCTGTTCTCCCTCGGCGCGGCGCTGACCCTAGTCGCCGTGAAGCTGGTCGTGGGCTTCGCGACCGGCAGCCTCGGCATCCTCGCGGAGGCGGTGCATTCGGGCGTGGACGCCGGTGCGGCACTGCTCACGGTCTGGGCAGTGGGGGTCGCCGACCGCCCGGCCGACCGTGAGCATCCGTACGGGCACGGCAAGGCGCAGAACCTCTCGGCGCTGGGCGAGGCTGCGATCCTCGTGCTGGCGGCAGCCTGGATCGCCGTTTCGGCCATCCTCCGGCTCGGTGGCGGCGGCGGTGAGGTGCGTGCCACCTGGTATGCGGTCGCGCTCCTCGCGCTCGTCCTGGTGATCGACGCGGCGCGGGCCACGGCCTCGGCGCGCGCCGCTCGCAGCGCGGCGAGCGCAGCGCTCGGAGCCAACGCGGTGCACTTCGCCGTCGACTTCGCCGGCACGCTCGCCGTGATGGCGGGCCTCGGCCTGACGGCGCTCGGCCATCCGCGCGGCGACGCAATCGCGGCCCTATTCGTCGCCGTGCTCGTCGTCTTCGGAGCCGCGCGGCTGGGGCGCACCAACGTGAACGCGCTCATGGACAGCGCGCCGGCCGGGGCGGAGGCGAACCTACGCAGCGTGGTGGCGTCCGTGCCCGGTGTGAGCGAGGTGCGCGCGCTGCGCGTGCGCTCCTCGGGGGGCAAGTACTTCGCCGACATCGTGATCGGCGTCGACCGGCTGGCGGGCCTGGAGCGCAGTCACGCCGTCATGGACGAGGTCGAGCGCGTGGTCGAGCACGAGCTCGGCGGGCCCGCCGAGGTGTCGGTGCATGCCGAGCCTCTCGCGGCGGACGAGCAGCCGAGCGAGCGAGCGCTCGCGGCCGCGCTGCGCGTGCCGGGTGTGATCGAGGTGCACAACGCGACCGTGCTCATGCGGCCGGGCGGACGCGCGATCACGTTGCACGCGCGGGTCGACGCGGGCCTGCCGCTGCGCGAGGCCGCGCGCATCACGCAACGGCTGCGGTCCGAGATCCGCCGCGAGACCGGGGCGGCCGACGTCTACATCCACCTCGAGCCGCATGCCCCTGGTGTGGCCGCGGCGTTCGATGTGACGGGCCGCCGCGCCGACCTCTGCGAGGGTGTCGCCGATGCGGTGCGGCCGGTCGCCGGCGAGCCCGAGGAGGTGCTCGTCTTCGATCACGACGGCCGTTTCGTCGTGGTGCTGCGGGTGCGCGCGGTCTCGGGTCAGTCGGTGGCCGACGCGCACGCGCTCGCCGGGCGCGTCGAGGAGGCCGTGCGCGCGGCGCTCGGCGAGCTCGAGGAGGTCGTGGTCGAGGTCGATCCGTGACGGTCGAGCGCGCGCCCGCGGCCGAGCTACTCGCCCGCGCCGACGACTGGCTCGAGCGGACGCGGGCCGACGGCGAGCTGCGCGCGGGCTGGTCACGGCCGACCGATGCGGTGCTCGTGCTGGGATCGGCACAGCGCGTGAGCGCTCCCGGGGCATCGCTGCGGCGCTCCACGGGCGGCGGGGCGGTCTCGTGCGACGACCACTACCTGATGCTCGACGTCGTACTCCCGCGCGGTCACCCGCTCGTGATCGACGACGTCGGCCAATCCTATCGCTGGCTGGCGCGGGCGCTGCTGGCGGCGCTCGAGGCTCATGGCGCTGCGCTCCGCGCGGTGACGCCGCGCGAGGCTGCGGCGTCGTCGATCGCGGAGCGGGCTGCGGCGCGGCTCGCCTGCTTCGCCGGCACGGGCTCCTACGAGCTCGTAACCCACGACGGGCGCAAGCTCGTCGGGCTCGCGCAGCGCCGGCGCGGCGGCGCCGCGCTGCTGCAGGCGGCCGCCTACATCGCAACACCGCGCCTCGACGTGGCTGCCTGGCTGCGCTTGCCACGCGACCAGGAGGAGCGCCTGCGCGAGCGCTTGATGCGCATCGCGATGCTGGAGGAGGTCGCGCCCGGCTTCGCGGACGCCCCACCGCCGGCCGCGGAGCTGATCCCGTGACCGCGGCGATCGAGCTGCGCCCGCGCGGCCCCTACCACCTGCGCATGACACTCGGAGCCGTGCGCGACGGCACCGTTCGCCTGCACGACGACGGCGCCGAGCTCGCGTTCGCGACACCGGCGGGGCCCGCACATGCGCGCGTCGCGCAGCGCCGCGACGGAACGCTGACGATCGCGCTCGAGGCACCCGACGCGGCCTCGGCGCTCGACCGCCTGCGCTTCCTGCTCGGCGTCGATGACGACATCGCGCCCTTCCTGGCCCTGGCCGACCGCGATCCGCTGCTGTCCGCGTCGGTGGCGCGAGCGCGTGGACTGCGAGCGCCGCGTGCCGGCACGTGCCTGCACGCGCTCGTCAAGGCGCTCGCCGGGCAACTGGTCACCTTCAGCGAGGCACGCCGCATCGAGCGCGGAATCGTCTTCCGTGTCGGGCGCCCGCACGCCGGGCTCATGCTCTCGCCCGAGCGCGCCGACCTCGCCCGCTTCTCGGCCGCGGACGTGTGCGCCTCGGGCCTCGCTCCCCGCCGTGCTGCTGCGCTCGTGCGCATCTCGGCGCTTCTCGACCTCGAGCGCCTGGCCGGGGCCTCGCCCGACGGGGTGGCGGCCCGCCTCTTGCGGGAGCGCCAGCTCGGCCCGTGGTCGGTGGGGACGTTCTTCCTCAACGGCCTCGGCCGCTACGACCGCGGCCTGGTGGGCGACCTCGGCCTGATCAAGCTCTGCGCCTCCCTGCTCGGCCGCCGCGCCGAGGCCGCCGACACGGCCGAGCTGCTCGCGCGCTACGGCGAGTGGGCGGGACTGGCGAGCCTGCATCTCCTGAGGGTCACGCCGGGCGTCGTGCGGCAGGAACGCGCGCCGCAAGCGCGAACCGCAACTGCATGAACAGCGTCCTCGTCCCGCCCGCCGGCGTGCTCGACGGGGAGCTGCGAGAGCCGCTCCTGCGCTTCGTGCAAGCTGCCTTCGCCCTGGCCGCTCGCGATCTCGCGAACGGCAGCGAGGTGCCGTTCGTGCTCGACGCGCACGAGGGACGCGAGTCGGCTCTGTACAGCTACCGGCCGCTCTACGGTGCGTTCCTCGACGAGCGCCGCGCGCTCATCCTCGCCCTGCCCGACGCGCGCCGCGCGCTCGCGCTGCTGCAGGCGACGCCGGGCGCCGTCGAGTACGCGCGCCTGCACGTCGGTGAGGGCGTCGACGACCAGGAGGCGCTGCGGGCGGCCGTCATGTGGCCGCTGGCCGTTCAGATCGCGGAGCGCGAGGACGCCTTCGAATGCCCGGACGAGGCCTTCGATGCCATCTTCGGCCCACTCGACCGCGGCGTGGCCGGCAGCCGCCACCTCTACGACGCGATGGCGCCGCTGGTCGGCGTGCTGGTGAGCGAGCCTCCCGCCGACCTCGGCCGCGGGGTCTCGCTCGTGCGGGCCGACGTCGGGGACATCGCAGCCGGCTGGCCAGAGGCCAGCCTGCTGGTTCCGCCTGGCTTCGGAGGGGAGCCCGACCGCCGGTGTGCGCTGGCAGTCACGCTCGAGCTCGATCCCGGGCAGCGCCCTCCGCGCCTCGCCGATCTCATCGAGGACGCGGTGCGCGCCCTCCGCCTCGTGTCCGGCGCGGCAGTCGCGACCGGGCCCGTGGGTTTCGAGCGCATCGACGGCGGCCCGCGCCCGCCCGTCGCCCTGACCTCGGCATCGTCGCGCCACGTCGAGGGCGCGTACTACCGCTTCGATCTGCATCTCCTCGTGGTCGCCCGCGCCACGGCCATGCGCATCGGGGCGCTCGACGCGCGCGACCCGCGGCGCGAGGCGCTCGGGCTGTTCGAGCGCGCGCTGCAACTCGACGAGGCGCTCTGCGCCGACGTCATGCGCGATGCCCTCGGCGTCGCGCTGCGCTCGGAGCGCTCGCTCTCCCTGACCGCACTGCGCGCCGGTGCGCTGACGGGCCGCGATGCCGGCGAGCGCCAACGCGTGCGCGATCTCGTCGCCGGCGACATCGTGCACCCCGCTGCGCTCGCGGCGGCCACGCGCCACGTGCTGCTGGCACTCGTCCTCGACGAGCAGGACGCCGATGCGCTGGCCGCGTCGGCCGATCACGTGCTTCTGGGCGCACGTCCGCGCTCGAACCTCGTGCCGCAGGGCGTGGCCGAGCTACCGCGTTAACGTTTGCGCGATACGTGCCGATGGATACGTATCGACGCGACTCCTGAGAGCCACGAGGATCTCGACCGCTTCTTCGCGCTCTCGCTCGAGTTGCTGTGCGTGGCCGGCTTGAACGACGGCCTGTTCAAGCGCCTCAACCCGTCCTGGGAGCGCACCCTCGGCTTCACGGCAGCGGAGCTGCAGGCGCAGCCGTTCATCGACTTCGTCCACCCCGACGACCGCGCGAGCTCGCTGGAACAGGTCGCCGGGCTTGTGAATGGCTTCTCGATCGTGTGCTTCGAGAACCGCTTCCGCTGCAAGGACGGCTCCTATCGCTGGCTGGCCTGGACGGCGACGCCCTCACTCGAGACCGGGTTGCTCTACGCCGCCGGCCATGACGTGACCGAACGCAAGCGCGCCGAGGCGGAGTTCGCGGCACATCAGCTCTACCTGCAGCGCATGGTCGACATCAACGGCGCGCTGCTCGACGCGAGCGTCGACGGCATGCGGCTGGTCGATCTGGAGGGGCGCTCTCTGCTCGCGAACTCCGTGATGGAGCACGTTCGCAACGACGTCTTCAAGCTCCCCAGATTTTCGACGCTGCAGGCGGGCTCCGCGATCCTCGCGCACCGGCTGACGGACCCGGCTGCGTACCGAGCCACCATGCTCGCGATCCTCAACGACCCCGAGTGCTCCACCACGGACGAGTTCGAGCTCGCCGAGGAGCGGCGCGTGTTCCAGCGCAACACGGGGCCGGTGCGGGACTCGGACGGGGTTCTGATCGGCCGCATCATCGTGATGCGGGAGATCACCGCCGAGCGCGATGCCGCGCGGCTCAAGTCCGAGCTCGTCGCCACGGTCTCCCACGAGCTGCGCACGCCGCTCACGGGCGTGCTCGGGTTCGCGGAGCTGCTGCTCGAGGCCGATCTCGACGACGAGACGCGCCGGCATTACGCACAGACAATCCAGGGCGAGGCACAGCGGCTGACGGCGCTCGTCGACGACTTCCTCGACCTCCAGAAGCTGGAGGCCGGTCGCTTCACGCTCGCGCTCGAGAGGTTCGAGCTCTCCGCCCTCGTTCGCCAGCAGATGGAGCTCTACTCGATGCAGTCCGAGGGACACCGCCTGGAGTTCGCCGCCCCCGAGGAGGCGCTCACGCTGGTCGGCGACCGAAACCGCATCGGCCAGGTGATCGCCAACCTGCTGTCCAACGCGATCAAGTACTCGCCCGCGGGCGGCGCGGTCGCGGTCACGGCGATTACCGGCGACGGCTTCATTCGCGTCTGCGTGCGCGACACCGGCGTCGGCATCCCGGCTGCCCAGCAGGCGCAGGTCTTCACGCGGTTCTTCCGCGTCGACTCCTCGGACACCCGTGAGATCGGCGGCACCGGCCCGGGCCTCGCGCTGTGTGACGAGATCGTGAAGGCGCACGACGGGCGCATCGGCTTCGAGAGCACCGAGGACGTGGGCAGCACATTCTGGTTCGAGCTGCCCAGTGCGCTCGGCGCGCGTGCCGCAAGCGAGCACGAGCCGTTCGCGCCGCCGCGCGCGGCGTAGACGCTTAG
>JALYLC010000367.1 GCA_030774435.1 Actinomycetota bacterium | reverse complement strand
CAGCGGCGGCGCCCGGCGGTTCGCGGCGGCGAGCGGGGTCCCCTTCTTGGGCGAGATCCCCCTCTCGACGGATATTCGCACGACCTCGGACGAGGGAACCCCCATCGTCCAGTGCATGCCCGAGTCGCTGAGTGCCCGCGCCTTCCTTCGGGTCGCCGAGAACCTCGCGGCGCAGGTCAGCACCCTCACCATCGGTGGAGTCTCCACCGATCGGCCGGAGATCGCGGAGATTACGCAGCTATCCGAGACCGAGGTGCGGATCCTCTGGAAGGACGGGCACGAGAGCCTCTACACCGGCTATGCCCTGCGCGTGGGCTGTAGGTGCGCGGTGTGCGCCGACGAGATCTCAGGGAACAAGCGGCTTCGCGAGGAGTCGATCAGCAAGGATATCCGCCCGCTCTCGATCGACCCGGTGGGCCGGTATGCGATCCGCTTCCAGTGGAGCGACGGACACTCGACCGGCATCTACACATTCGAGCATCTGCGCGAGCTATGCCCCTGCCCGATCTGCGCGGACAACGCCAAAGCACGAGGACGATAAAGCCCTTACAGTAGGTGACGTGCTCCCGGGGCGGTTGACGGTTTAGGCCGGTGATTTCTGGGGTCCGGTGTGTGTGTCTCCAGATGGCGGCTACCTCGAGCGGCGCTCTTGTACGCGAGCTTCGAGTGGGGCCGGTGGTGGCAGCGGTTGATGGAGCGTCGCACGCCGTGGATGGCGTCGTCCAGGGGTTCGTGCTCACCTGGCCGACCAACGCGGCATTCCTGGCGGCTGCCGGTGCTCGCACGGAGGCGGGCGCTTCCCTCGCGGCTGGGCTGGAGCGCGCTGGCGGCGGGCCGCGATGCTGGTGGGTACGCCGCTCAGCGGCCGGGCCGGCGGCCCGCTGCTCCTGGTGTTCGTGCTGTGGGTGCTGGCGAACAGCGTCGTGCTGCTGCGCGACGCTGCGCGTCCGGTCGCGGCCCGCACACGACCGATGGAGCCGGCGGCGGCCGGGAGATGGCAAGCGCTGTCTTCCGCCTTACTCGGTAGACCAATCTAGGAGGCAGAAACTGAGCGCCTTGCAAGTGCCCTGTCAATCTAACGGATCAGTTCATCGCTGATACAGCTCGTCCGTTTTCGCCGCCATGATGAAATCGTTGCGATGCAAGCCCTTGATTTTGTGCGTCCACCATGTGACCGTCGCCCTACCCCATTCGGTCAGCAGCGCAGGGTGATGCCCCTCTTGCTCTGCAAGCTCGCCAACCTTCTTGGTGAATTCCAGCGCCTGCGCAAAATCGTCGACTGGAAAGACGCGTCTCAGGCGTTTGATTCCATCCAGCTCCACGATGTCCCAGTCAGAGACTTGAGAATGAAATTCGGCGATCTCGGCATCCGTCACGGTCGGTGCGTCCTTGCGGCACGCGACGCACTTCATCTGCGTCAGTGTCTCCATCTCCTTGCCTCCCCTTGAACCGGCTGCTCGTAAGCGGCTTCTCGTAAGCTCAGAGTACCTACCACTCGTGATAACGATCCATGTCGGTTTCTTGCGAGGTGAGCTGGTCGGGATCCCGAGGTCGTGTTCGCGCCTCGGAGGAAGGCGAGCAGGCGACACTGCTACGTCGTTTCTGCTTGATCAGAAGAGGCCCGGCGACGCCGAGGGACGCGTTACGCTTGCCCACGAGGGATAGAGCCAGTTGTCCCAGGCCGGCGTTCGAGGGGAGGCGAGACCGGGCTCGTCAGGCGGCGTTGGGGAGCAGGAGTTCCTGACGACCTTCCATGCCAGCGCACCACCGACAGCCGGTGTCCAATCTGCAGGCCGCTCGCCGGATCGAGCTCGAATGCCCCAAAGAAGGTCCCCGTCCGCAGGACGCGCGCGGCGGCGTAGGGATCGGCCGCATCGAGCTCGAGGCAGCAGCTCCGCGATGAGCGCCGCTGCATAGGCTTGAGCGGCGACGTAGTCCAGCGCACGGCCGGCATGCTCGAGCAGCTCCCTCGGGAAGCGCCAGCGCCCCGGCGGCAACACCAAGGCCAACAGAACCCAGCGCGCGCTTTGCGACGAAGCAGGTCATCAGCGTTCGATCGTCGCCGCCGCAGTTTGCACGCCCCGATCAGCTTCGTCGCTTCCTCATTCGGAGCCGCCGCGACCACGACCGCTCCGCCCGGCGCCACCGCCGAGCAGAAGCCACCGCTCGATCACAGCGACGCCATCAGCATCGAACTGCCGCCTAACCTCGCGTCGACGGCCGCCACGGATGTGATCGCGGCCGCGATCACATCCGCCTCGCTGCTAGCTCGCGCCCGGCTGTTTGACGGTCTCGGCCGCGTCCTTACCGTTGTTCGCTAGGGACTCATCGTTCTGCGCGGTATGCCTGGGCTCAGGCATACCGCCCTTGGCCGCCTCGGCACCGCCACGCTTCTCGAAGATCCGCTTCGCTCTGTCCAGCATACCCTTGAGATCCACCTCGAACTCCCTTCCAGGTCGGATCCGCCATCGCCAGCGGCGATCGGCGTGACAGCATCATCGCACGCGTTCAGGCTGGGGCGCGTGGTGCGGTCAATCAGCGGCGGCAGTCGCCCAGCCTTGACGTTCGTCGCCGTCTTGGCTTGGGGCGCGGGCCGGCGGGCGGCGCGCCCGGCCGCGGGGCTTGGCTGCGGGTCGAGGTTTGGCGCGATACTCCCTAGGTGGACGGGCACTGGGCCGTGACACTGCCCTACCCAACGCGAGCCGGCCGCGTCGCGACGCTGGAGGCCGTCGCGGCCTCGGCGACGGACGGTTCGCTTGCCTGCCTTGCGCAGCCAGCGCGTCACGTGACCGTGAGTCTCGCTGACATGGCCAAGCCAACCCCTCGTGCGTGTCCATGTTCTTCGCGTGTCCCGTGAGGCTGTTTCGCGACCGCCGGGACGCAGGCCGGCGGCTGGCGCGCGCGCTCGGCCATCTGCGCGGGCTGGACGTGGTCGTCGTTGGCTTGCCCCGCGGCGGTGTGCCGGTCGCGGCCGAGGTCGCCCGCGCGCTCGAGGCGCCGCTCGACATCGTGCTCGTGCGCAAGCTCGGCGCTCCCTTCCAGCGCGAGTACGCGATCGGTACGATCGGCGAGGACGGCGCGCTGTTCGTGAACGAGCGCGCCCTCGCGCTGCTTGGCCTGTCCCAGGACGAGTTGATGCGCATCGCGCTGCGCGAGCGCGTCGAGCTCGAGCGGCTCTCCGGCCTGTACCGTGGCGAGCATGAGCCTCTTCCGGTCGAGGGGCGAACCGTGATCCTTGTTGACGACGGGATTGCCACGGGCTTGAGCGCGCGCGCGGCGGCGCGCGCGGTGCGCGGGCGCGGCGCCGGGCGTATCGTGCTCGCGGTCCCGGTCGCGCCGCCGGACAGGCGCGATCGCTTCATGGACGAGGTCGACGAGTTCGTCTGCCTCGAACAGCCGCACGGCTTCGTCGCGGTCGGTGCCTACTACGAGGAGTTCGGGGAGACGAGCGACGAGGAGGTCGAGGCGTGTCTGCGTCACGCGCGCGAGCAGATGCACGCGCCGGACGACTCTGCGGCGGGCGATGATCCGCCACCGCGCGTCAGCGGGGGGCTCGACCTCGCCCTGGTCGCGCGCGATCAGGTCCGCATCGGGGCGGCCGGCGTCGAGCTCACGGGCGACCTCCAGGCACCGCCAGTGGTGCGAGGGCTCGTGATCTTCGCGCACGGCAGCGGTTCGAATCGCCGCAGTCCGCGCAACCTGTTGGTCGCATCGAGTCTGCACAAGGCCGGCCTCGCAACGCTGCTGTTCGACCTGCTCACGGACGATGAGACGCGCGACCGCTCGAACGTCTTCGACATCGACCTGCTGGCCGCGCGCCTGGCGAGTGCGACCGGCTGGGCCCAGTCCGATCCGGCTGTCGCAGGGCTTCCGATCGGCTACTTCGGCGCGTCCACAGGGGCAGCGGCCGCGCTCGTGGCGGCCGCCGAGCTGCAGGGCGCGATCGCGGCCGTCGTCTCACGGGGCGGCCGCCCCGACCTCGCCGGCGCCTGCCTCCGCGAAGTGACCGCGCCGACGCTCTTGATCGTCGGCGGCGCCGACCACGAGGTGCTCGAGCTCAACCGGCGCGCCGCAGCCCGCTTGCGCTGCCCTCACCGGCTCGAGGTGATCCCGGGCGCCACTCACCTGTTCGAAGAGGAAGGCGCGCTCGAGCAGGTCGCACGGCTCGCGGCCGGTTGGCTCGGCGATCACCTCCCTGCGCACTCGGCTGGCGCGTCGAGCGACGGCACGTGACTTGCCGCTCGTGACCCGCCGTCGACGGCGACTTCACCACGGAGCGACGGCATACAGAACCATCGAACGCCGTGGGGGACGCACCGGCAGGGCGGGTTCAACGATCCGTTCGGACACCTTTGGCTCGTCGGCGACAAGTCTCCACTGCGTCGTGCTCCAGGGTGACCGACCTATGCCGAGCTGCGGGCGTCGCCCTTTGCCTGCCGGTCTCAACACTCGGCGTGTCCGCGGCGCGGTTCTCAGGGACAGTCCAGGGACAGTGCGGCTGTCCCTGGCGGACTTTCTCGGACGGTCATGGACGGAGGTAAAGCGTCCATGTGCAGGGATTTCGCTGAACTATGCGGCAGGGCGCGGTCCCACCTTGGAGGTTCAAGTCCGCTCATTCGCACTCGGCAAGAGCGGTTGGGAGGGTGTGGCGTTTCGCCCGTGGCTTTGCGAGGCCGTCACGGGCGCCGGGGCAACTGACCTCCACGGTCGCTAGCTACTTGCCCCGGAAATAGTCGATTGCTGGGGTCGGCGACGATGCCTGTGATGGGTAGCGAATCGTCGGGCGGGCAGGCTGATCGGGTTCGTGTTCTTTGCTTGCCGGTGGGTTAGGTCGTGGCGTAGCGGCGGTAGGTGTCGGCGTTGTAAGCGAGGATCGCCCAGTTGGTGTGGGTGTTGACGCCGGCGAGGCCGCGCAGGCGGCTTCTGCCGAGCGCGTAGGCGCGTTTGAGGTGGCTGATGCGGCCCTCGCAGCCGGTGCGGAAGCGTGCCAGCCGCCGTCGGGTGGTGTGACTCGCGGCGTTCTTGCGTCCGGCGATGAAGATCTGGCGTGGCGCGATCGGCTCGAACGCTTCGATGGTCGCGCGGCTTTGGAAGCCACCATCGAGCGCGGCTATGGGCGGCGCCAGGCCCGCGTTGGCGAGCTCGCTGATGGTGTTGGGGAGCAGCTCGTTCTCTGACGGGTTGCCGATCGTGATCGTGACGGGCATGAGGAAGCCGCGTTGGCCGCGCCCGCTTGCGGGGCAGACCTCGGCGAGTTGGGCGACGTAGCCAAACTGGGTCGGGTTGCCGAGCTTGCCTTTGCGGATCGGCCGCGCGTCAGCGTCTGCCAGTGAGACGAGCCGATCAGGGATCCGCTCGCCCGCGACGCGCTGACGGATCTGCGTTGCCACACGCTCGGCACGCGCGGCGACCTCCCCGACGCGGCGGGCGGCGGCGAGCTTGCCTCGCGCGCCGCGGCCCCTCGCTCCGCGACGCGCAGCTTCGCTCGCGGCCCGGGCCTGGGCGATGCTTTTCTCCAGCAGCGCCCCGCACTCGCCGGTCAGCCGCAGCACCTCGACTTTCGCGTCGCCGGTGCGACGCCGAAGCGCCCGGCCGAGGGAGCGCAGCCGTCGGCCGATCGCGCGCGAGCGGTCGGCGATCGGCGCCGCGACGCCTGCCTCGCCGAGCGTCCGCGTCTCCCGAGCGAGGGCACGCGCGCCATCGAGCGCGAGCCCGGAGTCAGTCGGGTAGCGCACATCTGCTTCGATGACCGTCGAGTCGATCCGTACCGCGCGCCCTCGGAAACGTGTCTCGCGCGTGGCCTTCGCGATCACCAGTCGGCTGATCTCACAGATCGGCTCCTCGCCGAGACGACGCACGAGCTTGCGGATCGTCGACTCGTCCGGTACCGACCGGGCCAGCGCGATGCGACAGAATCGCCGCAGCGAGATCGAGTCAGAGACCTCGCGCAGCAGCGTCTCATAGCCCCAGCCATAGCGGTGCTTGACGAGCATCAGCCGCACGAACGTCTCCATAGGAACCGTCGGGCGGCCCTGCCCGAGCGCCTCAGGCCAGCGCTCCAGCCACAACGAGCGAAACGGCCCCAGCAGCTCGCCGTCGTCACACAGCGCATCAAGCCGCGCGAGATCCGGCGGCAACGCCAGCATCTCGGCCGGCAACACCGCATCCCACAGCGTCTCCATCTGCTCGCCCCGAAGCCGCAACATCAGTCGCCTCCCGATCGCCCACAACTCCATCAACTGCAGGCAAATCGTAGGACCTCAACCGGACGAACCCACACCCACAACCCCGACTATTTCCGGGCCAAGTAGCTAGTACCCGGGCATCACCCGGATCGCTCTTGGCGCCCGAAATGGCGTGCCGGTCGCGGTACCGGCTGGCTGCCAGCGGATTGATCGCATAGACCGCGTAGCCGGCCTCCAGCAAGGCCGCGACCCACAACCCGCGGTCGGTCTCGATGCCGATCACGACCTCTCCCGGCGCGCTCGCGTGCTCGGCCAACAGCGCGTGCAGCTGCGCGATGCCGGCAAGCCCCTCCGGCACGCGCCGCTTCGCGAGCCGCGCGCCATGCTCGTCGAGCACGCAGACGTCGTGGTGGGCCTCGGCCCAGTCATCCCCGACGAAGATCACCGCTCCTCCCCTCATCTCGTCGACCATCCCAGCGAGTCAGAGAAGAACCTCAGCGACCTAATGGA
>JALYLC010000366.1 GCA_030774435.1 Actinomycetota bacterium | reverse complement strand
TCGCGGCCCGCCGCTTGCGCTCGCGAAGCGTGCCCGACTGCACCGCGAAGACGACGTTCGCGGTATCGCCCGCCGCTGCTGGAAAGCGCTCGTGCAGCAGGTCGATCGCGCTCTGCGATTCCGTGCCGGGGGTCTTGAAGTTGTCGTTGAACGAGCCGCCGCCGGCGCCCGCCGCAACGCCGAGCGCAACGAGCACCACCGCCACGATCGCGAGTGAGCGCTTCCAGTGTTTCGCCGCCCGGGCGGCCAGGGTTCCGAGGAGATGGGTCATGGCGCAGAGGAAACCACATCGTGTGCGATTTTGCAACAAGTGCATGTTTGCCTTAAGTGCTGTCTTGCACGTCGTGCACGTTCGCTACAATTGACGGGTGCCACAAGGAATGCGGGAACGCAAGAAGCAGCGCACGCGCGAGCAGATCGTCGAGGCGGCCATCGGCCTCTTCGCCGAGCGCGGCTATCAGGCCACGACGATCGCCGACATCGCGACCGCCGCCGACGTCGCGCGGCGCACGTTCTTCTCGTACTTCCCGTCGAAGGAGGCGGTCGTCTTCTACAACGTCGACCGCGACCTCGACGGCCTGGCGAGCGCGCTCCGCGACCGCCTGCCGGGCGAGACCGCCTTCGACGCGCTCCGGCGCTGGATCGACGCGAGGTTCGACGGCTGGATGGCCGACGGGGACGAGGCCGTCCTGCGCAAGCGGCTGTGCCGCGAGGACGAGGGGCTGGCCAACTTCCAGACCGGCGTGATGGCTCGCATCCAGGAGCTGCTGCTCGAGGCGATCGCGCACGATCTCGACGAGCCGCGGGACGGGCTACGTCCGCGGCTCGTGGCCGCCGCGGCGGTCGCGACACTGAGCTCGCTCGAGGGCAGCTTCGACGACAAGGCCGCGCAGCGCCCTGTGGCCAAGGCTGAGGCGCTCGCCGTGCTCGACGACGCCATCCTCTTCCTGCGCGGCGGGATCGACGCGCTTCAGGACAAGTAGCTCACGCCGCTCACCACGTGCCGGCCACGTTCACGCGGGGGTTCCTCGCCCCGTGCTGCGGGTAGGCGGTGCCGTCTGCGCCGCCCGCAGCTCGCGCGCCTGCGCGAGGATGGCTGGCGTGATCGAGCTCTTCGCCGTCCCGCCGCACGAGGACGCGGCGTTCCTCGCCGCGTGGGCCGCCGAGGCACCGCCCGGAGCCACACTGCACCGGGCCCTGCGCGCGGAGGTGCGGAAGCGCTTCGCCAGCCTGGCGTCCGGCGCGCCGGACGGTGCCGGCGGCGTGCTCCTGATCGTCCCGTTCGAAGTCCCCGCCGGCGAAGACAACCGCTTCCTCGCCGCCTGGGACTCGGTGCGCCAGGTGTTCTCGGCACGCCAGGGCTACCTCGGCGCGCAGCTGCTCCGCAGCCCCGACGCAGACTTCGTCGCCGTCGTGCACTGGTCGAGCCCGCTCATGTATGCACGGACCGTGCGCCACGAGGGTGACGTCATCTCGGCGCTGCCGTTCCCCGCTCAAGCGGCGCTGTACGTCCGCGCCCTCCCGCCCGCCTAGACCCACTAGCACCGGTCCCGGCCGGGTTCCGGTTCCAACCGGTCGACGCCGCGGAAGTGGCGGACCGGTTCGTGGAGCTTGCTCTCGGCACGCCCGCCGGCCTGGTGCCCGACATGGCCGGGCCGCGCGTGTACGGGATGGCCGAACTGGTCCGCGGTTACCTGCGGGCCCGTCGCAAGCACCGGCCGATCGTGCCGGTCCGGCTGCCCGGCAAGGCCGCCCGCGCGTTCCGGGCCGGCGCGAACCTGGCCCCGGACCGGGCCGTGGGCCGCCGGACCTGGGAGGGGTTCCTGGCCGAACGAGTCAGTTGACCCGCACGAGCGGCTGCGTGCGCCGCTTAGGAAACGGCCTGCGCGGGCGCGGGGTGTTCGGCACGCTGCCGACTGCCCGGCAGGCGAAGGGCGCCGGTCTCGAGCCGCGGCAGCAGATCGACAGCCGGCATCGGGCGCGCGATGTGAAATCCCTGCGCGCTGCTCGCGCCCATCGTCGCGAGGCTCTCGAGCGATGCGGCATCCTCGACGCCCTCCGCAACCACGGCGATGCCGAGTCGACGCCCCAGGTCGATCGTCGTCTGCACGATGGCTGCGTCCGCGGCGTCGGTCGCCATGCTGGCGACGAACGAGCGGTCGATCTTGAGCTCGTCGACCGGCAGGTGCTTGAGGTAGGCGAGTGACGAGTAGCCGGTCCCGAAGTCGTCGAGCGCGACTCGTACGCCCGCGTCCGAC
>JALYLC010000365.1 GCA_030774435.1 Actinomycetota bacterium | reverse complement strand
TTCCCAAAGAGCCGCGTTTCAACAATTATGGATCGTGTGAAGAAAGGCCTGGTCACCGTCGGAACAATCAACTCCGTAACGTCGTATAGTCGGCCGCAACTGGGTTGCCAGCCTGAAAGGGTGACATGACATATGGGGTCGTGTTTGGCGTAGCAGCAGCCACCGCTCTTGCGGCGGGTGTGATCTTGCTCCGGCTACCAGGGCCGATCGCGCAGCCGGTTCCCGACCGCTGGCACAAGAAGTCGACACCGGTGACGGGCGGGTTCGCGCTCTTGATGGGTCTGCTGGTCGCCCTCTTGGCGGCCACCGCGGCAGGACGCGCCTCCCTTCTGCTCGCGTATGTCGCGCTCGGAGCGTCTGCAGCATTGACGATCGGTTTCCTCGACGACAAGCGCTGGATCGGGCCGAGAACGAAGTTCGCCGGCCAGATCGCGGTAGCGGCAGGAGTGGCGGTCGCCCTTCGTCCTGGCTGGCTGCCCATCGCCGCCGCGATTCCGGCGGGGACGCTCGTGCTTGTCGCATCGATGAACAGCTTCAACTTTCTCGACAACATCGACGGTCTTTCGGCCGGAACGGCCGGGATCGCAGCAGCCGCGCTGGCACTGATGACCGTTGTCGTCGGCGGTGACACCCTTCTTGTCCTGGGATGCGCGATGGCGGGCTCGTGCCTCGGTTTCCTGCCCCTCAACTACCGGCCGGGCCGCTCTGCTGCCCTCTTCATGGGCGATTCCGGTTCGCACCTCCTCGGGCTCGTCGTCGGCGCAAGCGCCCTGCTCGCAACAGGCGGAGCGGGCGGAATCGCGGCCGAGGTCGTAGCGCCACTCCTGATCCTCGCATTGCCAATCGTCGACACATCGCTCGTCATCGCGGTCCGCCTCAGCGAGCGGCGGCCGATCTGGAGAGGCGGAACCGATCACATCTCGCACCGACTCGTCTACGTGGGACTCAGCGAGCGTGGAGCGGTTGCCGCGCTGCTGGGGCTCGAGGCTGCGTGTGCCGGCCTCGGCCTCGCGGTAGTCGCGGAGAAAAACGCGCTCGCGACCGGAGCAGCACTGGGCCTCGTCTTCGCGCTGCTCCTCGCGCTTTGTTCTCGGCTGGCACTCGTGACAGAACAAACAATTGACCTCGGCGAAACGGCCGCAGATGAGGGGCAGGTGCCTTCGGAGCATGCAGCACTCGCCCGGGAGATCAGCGCATCCGACGAGCTCGACGCCACGCTGGTTGACTTAGCGGGCGAATGGCAAGAAGTGGAGGGTGAACGTCGTGTGCGCGCGAATTAGCCTTGCAGCAATCCTCGTCGCCTATGCCTGCATTTCCGGTGTGGCCTACGCCGGTGGCCCCGGCGACGTGTACAACGACTTCGCGGCCGACGGCAAGCTCAGCTGCAACCACTCACGCGCAGACCTCCTCAACGTCCTCCGCAGCGGATCGCTCAACCAATACGGCGATCCGTACACGCTGGCCGGGCTGAAGCTCGCCGTCCGGCGTCAGCTCGCGGGCGGTTGCCGCGGAGGCTCTGCAGACTCTCGTAGCGCGACCTCGACCACAGGCGAACAGCCCAACGGCAATGCGACCACCCACCACAAGTCGGCAGGAAAGCCCGGCGGCAAGCGTACGGGGTCGAGAAACCGTACGCATGAGGGCTCGACCGGGGCATCGCCGCCTGCTCAGGCCTCGGCCGGCATCTCGAACGGGGGAAATGGGGCTTTCGTCTCGGAGCGCGTGCTCGTTGCCGGCCTGCTCGCCGGCGGCCTCGCGATCGGCGGATGGCTGACGAGGCGAGCTCTCACCAAACGAAACTGAACGTCGCCGCGCGTCCAGGCGAGCTGGCGATGGTGCGGGTCCGCCCGCTCGCGCACGCGATCCTTGCGGTGCCGCCGCTTGCGCTGCTCGCCGTGGCAGGGCTGCTCGCGGTGCGCGGCGGCGGGGTCGTCCCCGAGCAGTGGGCGCCTGCAGCCGAGGGCACCGCGCTCGGTCTGGCGGCCCTCGCAGCCGTCGGCGCTGTCACACGAATACCGCGCTCCTCGTGGCCGGCGCTCGCGGCGTTCTCTGCATTCGTCGGCTGGAGCGCGCTCTCGCTTGCCTGGGCTCAGGTTCCTGACGCGACAGTTGACGATGCGGCGCGCATGGCGCTGCTCGCGGTCGCGATGCTCGTCGG
>JALYLC010000364.1 GCA_030774435.1 Actinomycetota bacterium | reverse complement strand
CGTGGCGGCCGGGCCGGCCGGCGCTCCCTGGCCTCGGCCGACGCCGGCGCCGGTGCCGGCGCCTGGGCCGCGACGAAGGCGTCGACCGCGTCGTCGCTGATCATCTCGCCGACGGCGCAGATCACAGCGACGGGGCCGCTGACGGTGACCGCCGTTCCTGCGCCGGCGACGATCCGCCGCAACACACCATCACCGGGTGCCTCGACGTCGTTGATCGCCTTGTCGGTCTCGACGACGAACAGCGGCTCGCCGGCCGAGACCGCGTCGCCTTCGGCCCGAAGCCATTCGGTCACCGTCCCGGCCTTCATCATCAGGCCCCACTTCGGCATCTTCACCAGGACCGGCATGGGGCTCGTTGTCGGCTAGAGGATCGACCGCACGGCGTCGGCGATGCGTTCCGGGCTCGGGATGTACGCCTGCTCGAGCGGCGGGCTGAAGGGCACCGGGGTGTGCGGCGCGGTGACGCACCTGATCGGGGCGTCGAGGCTGTCGAAGCCCTCATCGGCGACGATCGCCGCGATCGTCGCCGCCACGCTACACAGCGGGTTGTCCTCGTCGACGATCACGAGCCGGTGCGTCCGGGCGACGGACTCGAGGATGGTGCCACTGTCGAGCGGCGACAGGGTGCGTGGATCGACGACCTCGGCCTCGATGCCCTCCGCCGCGAGTTGCTCGGCGGCCTCGAGTGCCTGGTGCACCATCCGCGCGATCGCGACGATCGTGACGTCGCTGCCGGCGCGCTTGATGTCGGCGGTGCCGAGCGGGATCGCCGCGTCGCCCTCGGGCACCTCGCCGCGCACACCGTAGAGCAGCTTGTGCTCGAAGAACACCACGAGGTCGTCGTCGCGGATCGCGGCGAGCAGAAGCCCCTTCACATCGGCCGGGGTGGACGGTGCGACGGTCTTGATCCCCGGCATGTGCGTGAACACGGAGTAGTGGCACCCGGAGTGCTGCGCCGCGGCGCTCAGGCCCGCGCCGATCGTCGTGCGGATCACCAGCGGGCAGCGCGCCTTGCCGCCGAACATGTAGCGCAGCTTCGCGCCCTGGTCGAAGATCTGATCCATGCAGACGCCGAAGAAGTCGACGAACATCAGCTCGGCGATCGGGCGCATGCCCGTCGCCGCGGCACCGACCGCCGCGCCGATGAAGCCCGACTCGGTAATCGGCGTGTCGAGCACGCGCTCACGTCCGAACTCCTGCACGAGGCCCTTCGTCACGCCAAGCGCGCCACCCCAGGCCTCGTCGTTGACGAGGTGGTCGACGCCAGCGCCGCCGGCTACGTCTTCGCCCAGCAGGATCACGTTCGGGTCCTGGCGCATCGCGATCCGGATCGCTTCGTTGACGGCCTCGGAGTAGGTCAGGCTGCGGGTTGCGACGCTCGCCATGACTAGCGCCACTCGTAGCTGACGTACACGTCTTCGAGGGTCTCCCCCGGTTCGGGCCAGGGCGCCGCCGCGCCTGCCGCGTAGGCGGCGTCGACGGTCGTCTGGGCCGCGGCCGCGATCCGCTCGAGGTCGGCATGGGTCGCGAATGCGTTGGCGGTGAGGTACGCCTCGAACGTGGTCAGCGGGTCGCGGGCGCGGTACTTCTCGACCTCCTCGGCGGTGCGATAGGTCGCCGCGTCCCCCTCCTCGTGGCCGTAGAAGCGGTACGTCTTCGCCTCGATCAAGCTCGGGCCGTCACCGCGACGGGCACGGGCGATCGCCTCGCCGGCGGCCTCGAACACCGCGAGCACGTCCAGGCCGTCGACGACGACACCGGGGATCCCGTAGCCCTGCGCACGGGTCGCGACGTCCCCGACCGAGCAGTGGTAGCTGAACGGCGTCGCCTCGGCATAGCCGTTGTTCTCGCAGACGAACACGACCGGCAGATTCCAGATCGCGGCAAGGTTCACGCTCTCGTGGAACGTCCCCTGGTTCGCGGCGCCGTCGCCGAAGAAGCAGACGGCGACCGCGCCGCTGCCTTGCATCTTCGCGGTCAGCGCGGCACCGCAGGCGAGCGGGTAGCCGCCACCGACGATGCCATTGGCGCCGAGCATCCCCCTCTCGACGTCGGCGACGTGCATCGAGCCGCCCTTGCCCTTGCAGATGCCGGTCTGCCGGCCCATCAGCTCAGCCGCCATGCCGGCGACGTCGACGCCTTTGGCGATGCAATGCCCGTGGCCGCGATGGGTGCTCGTGATGTAGTCCGCGTCGCTGAGATGCGTGCAGACCCCGACCGCGACCGCCTCCTCCCCCGCGTAGAGGTGGACGAAGCCGGGGATATGGCCGTCGGCGAACTGCCGGCCGGTTGTCTCCTCGAACGCGCGGATCAGCACCATCCGCTCCCACATCCCGACCAGCGTCTCCCCGGTCAGCTCAACCCTGCGCCGTTCAGTCACCGCCATCAGGACTCTCCCCGTGCAGACGACCGGACAGGAGAGCGGTCGCCGGCGGACGGCTCGCGCGACCGATCCGCTCTCGCGGCGTCATCCTAACTCGACGGCGAGTCTCTCCGCGGCCGTCCTAGTTCTCGCGCGGTTGCGTGCGTGGCGGCTTTGTGCTGATCTTCCGCGATGGGCGCAACCCCCGCCGACGCTCCATCTGGATTCGGGCCCGGGGTCGCCTTCGGGCGCGCTCCCTGTGTGGTCGCGTGCCACGGCCAACTGGCGCGAGAGTGACCGGCGTGGCGAGACGCCTCGACGGAAAGCGCGTGATCGTGACGGGTGGCGGGAGCGGCATCGGCCGGGCAACGACCGCCGTCATGGCCGCTCAGGGCGCGAGCGTGTGCACGATCGATCTCGACCAGCGGAGCGCGCACGAGACTGCGGTCGCACAGCGCGTGGACGACGTGACCGTCGTCGCCGCGCAATGTGACGTGCGCGACGCGGAGCAGGTGGCGGCGGTCTTCGCCGAGGCCGAGTTCCATCTCGGTGGCAGCATCGACGCTGTCGCGAATTGCGCCGGAATCGTGGTCGAGCGCGACTTGCTCGCCACGACGTTTGCGGACTGGCGTCGCACGCTGGACACCAACGTCAGCGGAACCTTCAACACGAGCCGTGAGCTCGTGCTGCGCGCGCGCGCCGCGAGGCGCCCCGGCGTGATCGCCAACGTCGCCTCGATCACCGCCTTCTTCGCGGACGCCGCGATTCCGGCGTACTGCGCTTCGAAAGGCGCGGTTCTCGCGCTCACGCGCGCGATGGCGATCGACCATGCACGCGAGGCGATCCGCGTGAATTGCGTGTGCCCCGGCTACGTCGACACCCCAATGCTGAGCGCCTTCTTCGAGACGCAACCGGACCCCGCCGCGGCGCGACGCCGGGCCGAGCTCGCAAGCGCCGTTGGCCGCATCGGCAAGCCAGACGAGATCGCGCGTGTGCTGGCCTTCCTCATCTCGGACGCCGCGAGCTTCATGACAGGAGCTGCAGTCGTGGTCGACGGAGGTATGACGATCGGGAACACGGCATGACCGTCGCTGAGAGGCGCCTCGAGGGTCGCTGCGCGTTCGTGACCGGCGGCGCAGGCGGCCTCGGCCGCGCAACGGCAGAGATCATGGTCCGCGAAGGCGCGAGCGTGTGCGTCTGTGACGTGAATGGCGACGGAGCACAACGGGTTGCCAATGCGATCGCGGTGGGAGGTGCCGCCACCATGTGGGTCGCCTGCGACGTCGCCGACGCAGACCAGATCGAAGCCGCTCTCGACGCCGCGGAAGAGCGCCTCGGCCCAGTTGACACCCTGTTTTGCAACGCCGGCATCATTCTTCCCGGCGATGTGCCTTCCTCGAGCCTCGTCGATTGGAACCGCACGCTCGACAGCAACCTCGGCGGCGTGTGGAACGGCTGTCGCAGCGTCATCCGCCGCGCCCGTGAGCGCCAAGGCCCCGCCTCGATCGTGAACACGGCCTCCGTCAACGCCTTCTTCGTTGAGCCTGAGTTCCCGGCGTACTGCGCATCCAAGGGCGGTGTGGTCGGCCTCACGCGTGCGCTCGCGCTCGACTACGCCGCCGACGGGATCCGCGTCAACTGCGTGTGTCCTGGATACATGGACACCGGGATGGTGGCGCCCCTCTTCGGCGACGGTGCCGCCGGCAGGGAAGCACGGCGGCTCGCCGGCGAGCTCCACGCGATAGGCCGGATCGCACGGCCGGAGGAGGTGGCGGAAGTCGTCGTCTTCCTCGCGTCCGACGAGGCAAGCTTCGTGACGGGCGCCGCCGTCGTGGTCGACGGCGGCATGTCCATCGGCAGCCGCATCATCCCTGGCTGAACCCCAAGACCGACTGGCGCAGCGAGAATCAAGCCACTCCAAGGCCCGGACCGAATATGCGCCCGACGCCCGAGCGCCGGCGAGTGTCAAGCCCTCCACGCACCGGTTTTGTAACGTTCGGCGCAATCTGGTAGCGTCGGGCACCGGAGAGGGAGATCCGGGCCCGCACAGTCCGGAGATTGGCGGCGCTGGCCGCGGCACCTGCTCGGAGCGCCGTCCTGGACGGGAGGTGCTCGCGTGTCGCAGCCGACGATCGATCCAACGTTCTACCGGAGCGCTGCGGAGGCCGCGGCCGCTCCTGCCGAGCAGCTCGCCTACGTGGTGGCCTTCGACCGGGCTGCTCAGAAGCACGATGCGATGACCGTCGTCGACGTGAATCCGGCCTCCGAGACGTACGGGCGGGTGGTCGGCTGGACCGACATCCCCGCGCTCGGCGACGAGCTGCATCACTTCGGCTGGAACGCCTGTAGCAGCGCGCTCAAGCACGAGGGCCACAACATGGAGGGCCTGGCCCGCCGCTACCTCTTGGTGCCGGGCCTGCGCTCGTCAAACATCTACGTGCTCGACATCGGACCGGACCCGCGCACGCCGACGCTGATCAAGACGATCGACAGAAAGACGCTGTCCGCGAAGGCCGGCTACTCCCGCCCGCACACCCTGCACTGCGGACCCGACGGTGTTTTCCTCACCTGCCTGGGCGGCGGCGACGGGGACGATGATGGACCCGGCGGGATCGCGCTGCTCGACCACGAGACTTTCGACGTCGTGCGCGCCTGGGAGACCGATCGCGGGCCCCAGCACCTCCACTACGACGCCTGGTGGCACCTCAATCGGAACGTGCTGATCTCCAGCGAGTGGGGCAGCCCGTCGATGATCGAGAACGGCATCGTGCCCGAACTCCTGCTGGGCCAGAAGTACGGCCACGCCATCCACTTCTGGGACCTCGCCGCGGGTAAGCACGTGCAGCGCGTCGACCTTGGCGCCCAGCACCAGATGGCGCTGGAGCTGCGCCCGTCGCACGACCCCGATGCGACCTGGGGGTTCGTCGGCGTCGTGATCTCCACCGAGGACCTGTCCGGTTCGATCTGGCGCTGGTTCCACGACGGCGACGAGTGGAAAGCTGAGAAAGTCATCAGCATCCCAGCCGAGCCCGCCGACCCCGAGTTACTTCCGCCCGCGCTGCAGCCGTTCGCTGCCGTGCCGCCGATCATCACCGACATCGACCTCTCGGTCGACGACAAGTTCCTCTACGTGTCCTGTTGGGGCACGGGCGAGATGAAGCAGTTCGACGTCACGGATCCGGCCGACCCGAAGCAGGTGGGATCCGTGCGGCTCGGTGGCATCGTCAACCGCACCGCGCACCCGGCCCAGGCTGACATGCCGCTCTCGGGTGGGCCTCAGATGGTCGAGGTCAGCCGCGACGGCAGGCGGGTCTACTTCACCAACTCGCTGTACGGGGCGTGGGACGACCAGTTCTATCCGGACGGCGTCGGCGCCTGGATGGCCAAGCTGGACGCCGACCCCGCGGGCGGGCTGAGCATCGACGAGAACTTCTTCCCACATGGCGAGGAGTTCCGCGGCCTGCGCGTGCACCAGATCCGACTGCAGGGCGGCGACGCCTCGTC
>JALYLC010000363.1 GCA_030774435.1 Actinomycetota bacterium | reverse complement strand
CGCCGGCCGTGAGCGCCATCGCCGCCGTCGAGGATCGACTCGCCGAGCTGCGTGGAGGCGAGCGGGGCGAGGCGCGCACGCAACTGCTCGATCTCGTCGTGCTGGTCGACGATCCGCGCGAGGCCGAGCGCATGGCCCGCCTGCTCGAGCAACTCCCCGGCAATCGGCCCTCGCGGGCCATCGTCGCGCTGACAGCGCACGGCGAACGCAGCCTCGACGCAACGGCGGAGATCGTGACGACGCCATCGCCGAGCGGGGCGGGGGAACTGCGCTGCGAGCTCGTGAACCTGGCGGCGGGCGACGAGGGCGCGGCCCTGCCGAGCGTGATCGCGAGCCTGCTCCTGCCCGACCTGCCCGTGTTCCTGCTGCTGCGCCTCGATCCCGAGCGCTGGGAGCCGCTCGTGAAGGCCTGCTGGTCGTTCGCGACGCGCGTCGTGGTGGACTCCACCGGCGAGCGCTCTGGGCTCCACTCCCTCCCGGGCCTGCTCGCGCGCGAGCCCAGACGCAGCGTCACCGATCTCTCCTGGTCCAAGCTCACGGGCTGGCGCGACCTCGTCGCCCGGCTGTTCGACCCGCCGCGGGCGACGCGGGCTCTGACGCGCCTCGATCGCATCCAGCTGACCCACGCGGGCCGCTCGCAGGCGCAGGCGCGGCTGCTGGCGGCCTGGATCCTGAGCCGGACGGAGCGGCACCCAAGCGTCGAGCTTACGAGCGAGGGCCGCCGCGACATGCGCTCCGGCTCGCTGGTCGGCGTCGTGCTGACCTGCGGCAAGGAGCGCTACGAAGTTGTGCGCCTCGCAGAGGGTGTGGCGGAGCTGCGCTCGCCCTACCTCGACCCGCAGCAGGCGCGGCTGTGGGTGCCGCACCTGCCGGCGCTCGTGGCCGACGAGCTGGGAATCTACGAGCGCGACGAGAGCTTCGAGGCAGCCGTCGCTCAGCTCGCGACATGAACCTCGACGTCTCCAGGGACGCGGACTCCGCGATCGAGCGGCTGTGCGAGCTGATCGCCGGCGCCGCGCCGCGCAGCCTGGTGCTGACCGGCGGGACGACCACGGGTGCCGCCTACGAGCTGCTCGCGTCGGCTGCCTGGCGCGAGCGCCTCGACTGGTCGCTGGTCACGCTCTACTTCGGCGACGAGCGGCGCGTCCCGCCCGACGACCCGGGCTCCTGCTATCGACTCGTGGCCGAGACGCTGCTGAACGGCGTGACGCCTGCGGGCGTCGAGCGGATGCGCGGAGAGGAGCCCGACGGCGACGCCGAGGCCGATCGCTACGGGTCGCTGCTCCCCGAGCGCCTCGACGTCACGCTGCTCTCGATGGGCGAGGACGGCCACTGCGCGTCGCTCTTTCCGGGCTCCCCGCAACTCCAGGAGCGCAAGCGGCTGTGCACGACGGGGCTCGCGCCCTATGCACCGTACGAGCGCATCACGCTGACGCTGCCCGCCCTGGCGCGCTCACGGCTCGTCCTGATCCTCGCGCTCGGGGAGCGCAAGCGCGAAGCCCTGGCGCGCATCCGCGCCGGCGAGCAGCTTCCGAGCGCGCTGGTCGCACCCGACGACGGCGACGTCATCTGGATTGTCGACGAGGCGGCTCTGACTAGTTGATCGTGACGGGTACCGTCTTCTTCTTCGGGACAGTTTTCTTCTTCGGGGCCGTCTTCTTCGCGACTGCCTTCTTCACGACCTTGTGCTTGCTCCTCGTCACGATCTTTCCCGGAGCGACGACAAGCTTCGTGACGCGCGAGAAGTTTCCGCTCACGTCGAGGGCGAAGAGCGTCACGTAGACCTTCTGTCCAGGCTTGAGCGTGAACGACGCATGCAGCACCCGGCCGGTGACGACGGCCCTTCCGAGCGATGGGCGCGCCGGCGGCTTCTTGTCGTAGAGCGTGACCCGGAACTTGCTCAGGTCGAGGTCCGGCGGCGACTTCCACGTCAGCAGGTAGTTGAGGCCGCTGTGCGTGAGCTTGACCTTCGTGGGCTTGTGCGGCGGCGTGTGGTCGACCGAATGCGGCACCATCGAGATCAGCCTGGGGGCGGAGAAGTTCGGAACCGCATCGAACGCGTACACCGCGAACGTGACCTTCTTGCCTCGCTCGAGGTTCAGTACGTCACAGCGCGTGTTCCCGGGGTCAACATCTGGACATACGACCGTACCGTCCTGCGGGTTGAGCGGGGTCTTGGCGCCGCGGCGGAGCTGCAACACTCGATACCCGGCGAGATCGGCATTCGCGCCCGTGAGCGCCGGCGCATTCCAGACGAGCCGGGCATACGAGAAGTTGAAGCTGGCAACCTTGAGACCCGTCACGGCATCGGGCGCCACGGTGTCGGAGGCCTTCGCGCTGGCCTCGCGCCGCACGAAGTTCCCGGCACCGTCCACCGCAAAGACTGCATAGCCATAGAACGTCCCGCTCTTGGTGGCCCGGTCGACGCAGCCGGTGTCCGGAGCGGTGAGAGTACAGACGGCCGTCCCCGATGACATGTCCGGCGGCGGGGTCGCCCCGCGTCTCACGACGTAGGTCGCGAGACCGGATCCGGGCGACGGATCGATCGCCGCCGGCCAGTCGACGGAGACCGAGCCGTCCGGGAGAGCTGTTGCAGTCGCAGACGCGAGCGCGGGTGGCATCGTGTCGTACGTCACGGACACGGGGCTGGAGGCGACGCCCGAAGTGGCGCCGTTCACCGCCTGCACGACGTACATGTGCGGACCCTGCGCTGTCAGGCTCGCGTCGTCGAAGCTGCTCGCCGCGGCGGGCAGGAGCGGTGCCACCACTACACCGTCGCGGTACACCCGCCAATTCAAGACGGCGAACGTCACGGGCGGCTGCCAGGTCACGTGGGGAACCGTGCTGGTCGGCGAAGTCGCCGAGACCGAGCGCGGGGCGGTGACATCCGGGGGAATGACCGTGACCGACACAGGGGCCGAGGACGTGGTGTGATTCGCCGCGTCGACGGCCGTGACGACGTAGACGTAGGTGCCCGGAGCAAGGGCGTCCTGATCGGTCCACTGGCCAGCGGTCAGGTTCCCCGCCTTGAACGCACCGTCGCGAAAGATGTTATAGCTCTCGCCCAGCACCGTCGGCCAGGTGAGGGTCGGCTTTCCCGCGACTGGGGACTGCGCGCTTACAGCGGGCGGCGCCGGCAGGCTGTTCTTCACCGCGACCTGCATCGTCGTCGGCGGAGATGCATTGCCCGCGCCGTCGATGGCCGTCGCATGCAACGTATGTGTGCCGTCGGAACCCAGCGTCGTATCCCATTGCGTGCCCGGCAGCGGACCGCCGCCGTCCACAGAGATCACATAGCTCGCCACACCGGTTGCAGCGGCACCGCCGGGATCGGAAGAGCTCGGGACGATGGTGACGGTGCCCTGGAGAGCCGACCCCGACGGCGGCGGGCTGAATGAGATCACGGGAGCCGTCGGCGGCGTGGTGTCGAGGCGCACATCCTTCGTCATCGAATCGGGTGTCGGCGTCGTGTAGTGCCCCGTAACGCGATAACAGTACGCGCCGTCTGGCTGTAGGGAGTCGGTGAAGGACGTATCCGGAATTCCTGTAACGAGCAGCTCATACGCCGTGCCTGGGCACATGCCGGGCGATCTCTCCACGTCGTAGCCAGTTGCGGCAGCGCCGTCGGTCCAGGTCAACTGCGCCGCGACATGCGTCGGAGACGTTGCGCTCAGGCCCGTGAGCGCGCCCATCGCGGCCGCGCCCCAGACACCCATCGCAATCGCGGCCGTCGCGCCGCCAATTGCCAACCAACTTCTTCTGCGTCTTGCAGCCATTCGCATGGTTCCTCTCCTGGCCACTCGCGCGACGAGCGTACTGTCGCGGCCCGCCCGGGCGCGGCGCTCGTCGTGTCAGGGGCCGGAGGTAGGGGAGGCCCGCCGTAGCGGGCCTCCCATCGTTCCGGATATGTCCTGCTCGAGGCCTACGAGCCCAGCAGCGACACCGTCACCCTTGCGGTCTTCACCGGAATGGGAAGGTTCTTGACCGCGACCTTGCGGTTGGCAGGAACGAGGCGCGTGTAGGTGTGCTTCGTCTTGCCGAGCTTGATCGTGATGCGGAGGCGAACCAGCCCCGCCTTGCCGTTGATGCGCACCTGGAGCATGCGCTTACCGTGGAACGGGTTCACGACGCGGGCGAAGCGGATCTTGTGCAGTGCCGTCTTCGCCTTGTGCGACTTGATGACCTTGGCCTTGACGGTCTTGCCGTTGACGACCACCGGTCCGACCGCGCCGCTCGCCGTGAGCGCGAGCTTGATCTGCGCGGGGGTCGGGACGTGCGTCACCGGGCCGGTGTCCTGGCCGAGGTTTCCAGTCGCCGGCGCTCCGAAGTTCACCTTGATGTCGCGGAAGAGCAGCTCGTTGACCCACGTGGAGACGATGTCGACCGTCGTGGGGTTGGAGTTGCTGACCTCGATCGCGGTGTTTCCGTTCGCGTCGGTCGTGGTGCACTTGTGTCCGAGACTCGCGTTGACGAAGAACCCGGCGATGGCCTGCGCATAGCTGATATGCGCGACCAGATTGCCGTTCTTGTCGTGGATGTCACCACCCGCGGAACTCAACGGGAACAACTGGATAGCGTTGTCGTTCAGGTCGTTCGAGCTCCAGCAGACGATCTCGCCGGCCCGCGGCGAGCCGTCGATATCCTGCGCGTGGGCGAGGATGATGCGGACGTTGCCGTTCTCCGCGCCCGGACCCTTGCTGTAGTCCACGAGGGTCTTCTTGAACAGGTTGTCCACCGTGAAGTCGACCGGCGTCCCCGAGGGGTCGGCGGCGGTCACGGGCTGGTACGGGTAGCGCGCCTGGACGGTGACGTGCGCCGTGCCGAGCACGTGGACCGGCGGGTCTGCCAGGTCGCAGCCACCGTTCTCGTTCTTGATCGCGCCGACGTTGTCGAAGTAGTAGCCGAGGCCCGGCACGAAGTTGACGTTGGCCTCGCCGTGCTCGTCGGTGTACACCGTTACCGCGCTCAGTCCGTGCGGGAGCGGGCGGTAATGGAGGACATCGCCCGGGAACGTCCGGTAGTTCAGGCAGTTGGAGTCGGTCAGCGGATGGTAGCTCGCGCTCCAGGCGAACTGCCAGTTCTGGTACAGCCCGCTGAACCAGAAGCCGTTGAACCCGTCCGGATCGCCCGAGCCGGTGATGCCGCTTGGCGTCGGGGAGCCGTACGGCGACGAAGGATGGATCGGACGTGTCGTCGCCGGGATGTACTGGTAGTAGAACGGGGCGTCGAAGTTGTGCCCCGCGCTGGTGCCGAAGCCGTTGCGGCTGTAGACCTGCGTCTTGTAGCTCGGGTAGAGGTACCCGACGCCGCTGATGTCGCCCGGCAGGCCGCTGTTCTCGACGATCGTGGCGTCGATCTGTGCGGCCGGCATCGGCGCGTCACCCGCATCGACGGTGCCGTTGGAGAGCATCGTGTCGTGCGCATACAGCGGATCGAACGGGCCGAAGGAGGCGGTGGTCGACTGAACGCCGAAGACCGTCGAGAAGCCGCCGTTGGGACCGCCGAATGCGACGCCCTTGGAGCAGTTGTCGACCGCGTCGTTCAGGCCAGGATTGGTCTCCGAGATGGCGTCACACTGGACGCCACCCGTCTTGATGTGACCCTCGACGGTCGTGAGATCGTCGTGGATGTCCCAGTTGCTGATCCAGTCCGGCTGAAGGTGGTCGTTCCAGGAGCGCGCCGCGACCGCTGCCCACTTGGCCCAGTCGTCGGGCATGGTCAGGTGGTCGCCGAGCCCCCACTCACCGAAGTTGGCCTTCAGCGGGATGTTGCCCTTGACGACGGCCGAGATGCGGTGACGCGGATCCTTGGTCGGATCGCAGGCTGCGTACACGGGGTCCGCGCAACCGGTGAGAGCCCCGGTGATGTCGCCGGGATGGACCGTCCCGCCACCGGTGACCGTCGGCGTGAGGAGATCCATCCACCCCACCATGAACTGCTTCTCGAACGCGTTCACGCCAGGGTGCGATACGACGAGCTTGATGAACGCGACACCCGCCTTCTGGGACACCCAGTCCGAGTAGACGCAGCCGTTTGCGTCGGTGTTACGGAGGTTGAAGATCTCCTTCGGCACCGGAACGGATCCGTTCAGCGGATCGCCGCTCCAGTCCTCGAGTACCCAGTCGACGCTGTATCCGCCGAGGGCGACGCCTTCATCGCAGTAGCCGAGGCGAACATGCTCGCCGCGCCACGCCAGATAGGGGGCGTTGGCTTCCTGAGTGCTGTATCCCTTCGATGGCACCGTTGCCGATGCCGGACTCACCGCTACGCCGGCTGCGACGACCATGCTGGCCACCGCGCCGAGCAGCACGTTCTTGAAACTTCTCAAGTCCTGCTCCTCTCCTGTTTAGAACCCCGTCGTGCCATCGGCGCCCCCGTCCGACGCCGTCGCATGCACGACCCGAGCGCTCCCCTAGCGCTCGCCCCTTCGATGAATGCCCTGCGGCTCGCGGCGCTCCCGGTGCCGTGACCCCTCGGACGGCTGGTGGTCGCAGACGTCTCCCGGTAGCTGCGCCGACGCGAGTTGACGCCATGGATCGGCTCGCCGGTCGATGCCGGACCGTCCTGGTGCCGAAGACCCCCGGTCGGGGCCGAGCGCGCGCGAGCATGGGTGACGAGGCTGCTTTCCACCAAGGAGCCATGTTCACGACTCCACAGGTCCACGGCAATGGGCATTTCGCCTCAAACCCGGCCCACTCGAATCTGTGGGAATCTGTAGGTCCTTCCTAGGCCCGGGCCCAGGCGTCCTAGGTCTTTAGGGTAGGCCCAAGCTGGGCCTTGGACCTCAGCGCCACCCTCTGCCAGAGGGGTCTTCGGACCCACGCAGCGCCGCCGCGGCGGCCGCGCGATTGGCCACTCCGAGCTTCGCCAGGATGTTCGAGACGTGGTTCTTGACGGTCTTCGTCTGCAGCGAAAGCCGCTGTGCGATCTCCTTATTGGAGAGGCCGTCGTCGATCAGGCGCAGGATCTCGCGCTCCCGCAGCGTGAGGCGTGCGTCGCCCGCGGGCTCGCGTCGCTGGTTGGCCAGAGCGGCCACGCGGCGGGCTA